>NZ_JAMXFI010000017.1:0-102313 GCF_025460875.1 Microvirga yunnanensis | reverse complement strand
CGTGCTGCTGGTGGCAGGTCACAAGCATCCGGAGCAGGAGAACGGACAGTTCCTGCACCGCGGCATCGCCACGCGTGCCTTCAAGCAGAGCTTCAGCCTCGCCGACTACGTGAAGGTCCGGGAGGCGCAACTCGAAAACGGCCTGCTGACAATCGATCTGGTGCGTGAGGTGCCGGAGGAGATGAAGCCCCGTCGCATCGAGATTGCCACCGGGGGTGGCCCCAAGACCATCGAGCACGACAAGGCCGCCTAGGAGCTGGATCAGGGGTGAGGTCGATGCTGGTCAAGATCGGCGCCGATCTCACCCGCTTGGCTGAACTGATGAGACAAGGAGGATGCCACCATGACCATGCGCGATCTCATTCCCTGGGGTCGCAACCAGCAGACGACCCCGAGCCGCTACCGCGAGGACAGCGATCCCTTCATGACCCTGCATCGCGAGATGAACCGGCTCTTCGACGACGTGTTCCGCGGCTTCGACATAACCCCGCTCGGCTCTATTGGCAGTACGGGCCGCACCATGGGTTGGCCGAGCTGCCCGGCATGAACGAGAAGGATGTCGAGGTCCTGATGGGCGACGGCGCCCTCACCATCCGGGGCGAGAAGAAATCCGAGGTTGAGGATAAGGAGCGGGCCTTCAGCGAGCGCTACTACGGCCGCTTCGAACGCCGCATCCCACTGGGCCAGGACGTCGACGAGGACAAGGTCGGGGCTACCTTCAAGAACGGCGTCCTGACCGTCACGATACCCAAGACGGCCCAAACCGCCTCGCAGATGAAGCGCATCGCTATCAACAGAGGTGACGCGACCACGCATTAGCCACATGACCGCTGGGCCTGGGTGGGCCGGTTGGCCGCCTGGGCCTAGCCCTCTGCTCAAGAGAGGAAGGATCCTATGGACCCGGTGACTGTTGACCTGCCGCCCACCCGTAACCTATCAGCATCGTCCCTTGCCGTGAAAGCCCACGAGCGCGACGCTGTGCTCGAAGCAGAGCTTCTTGCGTTCGGCGACCCGCAGGAGGTTCTGGCCTATCCTGCCCTCGGCACCAGCGACAAGCGCGCAATCCTCGCCGGCTGGGCCTCGGATGCTTGCGCCGTGGCGAACCTGCCGCACTGGCGCAGGCTGCCCGGGACCGGTGCTCTCGTGCCGCTAGACAACATCCTCGACGCCCTGCAGGCGCTCGATGGCGATGCGCTCCACTAAGCGGGGAGGGTGCCATGATCCCATTCAATCCGCGAGACTGGCCCCGCCTGCCGGACTGGCTCGACCCTCATCAGGGCCGCCGCAGGCCACGGGAGATCAACCGGGAAGCGCTGGAACGCTGCTGCATGGCGCTGGCGTTCTGCCTGTGCTTCGCCTCCCTCGCGCCGGTACACCTGATCCCGTTCGCGTTCGCCGGTTTGCTGTTCCTGGCCGGGATCGCCTCGCTTAGCCTGGCGGTCCTGCGCGGGGATCAGCCGCTGGCATCGCACCTGACCGCCTGGGACGAGGCGGCGCTGCTGTTCACGGTAAGCCTTGGCCTGCGCCTGTGGCTTGGGCCATAGCCGGCCAACTGACACTCCAACCCGTCATTGATCGACTTGCATCTGGAGGAGTGTAATGGAGCAGCAGACGATCAGGATCAGACAGACCCAATCACCACCGCCATTCCTGACCCAAGGTCACTATCGGGGCCTGGGAGACTCGCTGATCACGTCCGCATCAGGCCGAAGATGCAGGGGTCTGGACCCCGCTCCTCCACATCGCGAGACAGGTGCCGCACGCGACGAGTATGAGGAATATCACCTGGACGGGCGGCATGCGCATCGGGTTCCTCCAGTTGGCTGTCTTAAGGCCAAGCCTGAGCCCGGGCCCCCCAAGATCGCCGCCATTGCTCTCCTGGGTTCAGCCATACCGGGGCTGGGCGAGAAACGCCTTCGCTTCGGAATAGCCAAGCATCAATGGTAGTTGACAGGGCCGGCCATGGTGCCGGTCGAGGGATCACACCCCGTCTGTCATTAGCCTTGGCATGGTTTCCGGCCCTGCGGGCGTTATTGTTGGGTGGAGTGCATTGCACGTTTCGCGGTCAGCCTCCGATGTGGGTCGACAAGGTGACTTCAGTGCGTCTCGCAGCCTTCCTGATAGCCTGCGCGGCACTGCTCCCCGAGGGTGCCGAAGCCGCTCGGCTCCATTGCACCACGCTCTCGCATGTCAGGTCCAATGCTGAAGGAAGAATCGAGGAGGCATCGCCAGGGACACGGGCCTCGATCACGAGGAGCCGAAGTCCCGCGAGGAATGGGCGCGCCTCATGCAGCGCGTGGGCGTGAAGGGCATCCACATCGCCGAGCGCGACACACAGCGAGCCGAGCATCCCAAGCCCATGAACGTGTTCGTGAATACCTGGTCCGTGGAGGGCTTCCTGTCGGAAGGCTTGCAGCCGGCCGAACTCGGCTGGGGCACGCACGAGAAATGGATGCACGAGAACGCTCGCACCCATGACAAGGGCTGCGGCGCCGCGATCTATCTGCTCCAGCCCGGTGCCAACACGCGGGTGCGCTCCTGGTGTCCCACGCCCGGTCCGCAATACGGCTTCCTGGTCACGCACAACGAGGCGATCTCGATCGCGGATTTCTTCACCGTGAGCGAGGGCGATGAGGTCGCCTACCGCCCGACCTGCCACTACGCCTATCACCCGGCCAACGACGCGGTGCTCTCCCTGCACGAGATGTTCGGCAATGCCGGGCAGTTCCAGGAGAGGCATCACATCCTCACCGAGGATGAGATCGTCGACGGCATCGACGAACTCGGCGTGCTGCTCTACGGCCATGGCAGGAACGCGTACTGGTACGGCTCGCAGCTCTCCATCGAGGAGACGCGCAAGCTCGTGCCCTACCAGAACGCCACAGGTCTCCAGGTGACCTCCGCCGTCTTGGCCGGCATGGTCTGGGCGCTGGAGAATCCGAACGCGGGCATCGTGGAGGCCGACGACATCGACTTCCGCCGCTGCCTCGAGGTGCAGATGCCCTACCTTGGATCGGTCGTCGGCGTCTACACGGACTGGACCCCGCTCAGCAACCGCCCCGGCTTCTTCCCGGAAGACATCGATGCCTCAGACCCGTGGCAGTTCCGGAACGTCCTCGTCTCCTAGCGGGCACCCACGTCAGCGTCGAAGGCATGATCCGGCCCATGTCCATGTCGGATCATGCCGGAATGGGTGCGGGGCACCCGCTAGGCCATGTCAGGGCATGCCGATCACCATGCAGGCGTGGCGAAATCCCGCAAACTTGCATGTAAACCCTAAAATCCATCCAAGGAAAATCTTCAAATACTTATCGATCGGGCAAGGTAAAGGCTTCGGGTTATTCCACATTCGCCGCAGTTCTTGACTATCATCTTTTGATGCTTACATTTGTATTGTCATGATTACTTCGCATCATATCCTCATCCTCCGCGGAGGCCGCCTGCTGGCAGGCCGCTGAACCCCGAACCCGGGCGAGCGCCTCGCGCCGCCGTCGTTCGGGGTCATAACACATCGCACACAGTCGAATTCAGCAAGCCCGATCCCGGGTGAGCGCGGGCGTTCGCCTCGAGGCAACGCGTCCGCGCGTCCGGGTCGATGCCGCAAAGGAGGATTCCATGTACGGAACCATGAATCTGCCGCCGGTCACCGTCGCAACGCACGACTACAATCGCCTCATGTCCGTCGCGGCTTTGGACAACAACCGGCGCAAGCCGCATCGCGAGTTCCTGATGTCCGAGCTGCGGCGGGCGTCGCTCTGCCATCCCGACGCGCTGCCCGAGGACGTGGTCTCGACCACCGCGAAAGTCACGTACCGCCTGAACGGCGGCGGAGCGCCGAGGGCGCACGTCCTGGTGTATCCGGAGGATCTGCACTGGCCGGGAGCGGAACTGTCCGTGCTGACCCCCCTGGGGATCGCCCTGCTCGGCCTGCGCGTGGGCGACCGCATGCCGTTCCGGACTGGCCAGGATGGGGCATGGCACGAGGTCGTGGTCGAGGATGTCCAGTTCATGCTTGTGCCGGATGAACCCGAAGCCGCCCGCCGTTCACCCGATCGATCGGGCCTCGGGGACGGCAACTCGCGGGACGATCTCGACCGCCGGCTCGACGAGGCCCTGATGGAGACCTTCCCGGCCAGTGACCCGGTGTCGGTGGTGATCTGCGGACGGTCCTGACACGAAGAACCAGAATGCTCGCTACCTTCGCATGATGGGCACATGGCAAGGCGCGGCTACACATCGGAGAAGCTAATGAAACAGGTAACCTTTCCTCCCATCACGATCACCACGGTCGATTACGACCGGCTGGCCTGGATTGCGACCGCCGGCGTCAATGGCCAACGCTACACCGTGGCCGAGATGCTAGCGGACGAGCTCGATCGTGCGACGGTCGCGGCACCCGGCGCCATCCGTCCGGACATCGTGACCATGCACTCGGAGGTCGAGTACGAGGACGAGGTCACGGGCGACGTGCCACCCTGGTGTATCCGGGTGAGGAGGATCTGGATGCCGGACGGATCTCGGTCCTGACACCGGTCGGTGCGGCCCTGATCGGCCTCTCCGAGGGACAGTCGATGGAATGGCTGGGGCCGACCGGCGGACGGCGCAAGGTGACGGTGCAACGGGTGCGTTTCCAGCCCGAGCGCATGGCCGGCCTGAGCACCTGAACCCACACCGAAAACACGCCGCAGGGGCTCGCCCCGCAGCGGCCAGGGAGAAGAAGCATGAAAACCGCAGACAAGATCACGGTCATCGACAAGGTTCCGGTGACCAGGGAGCCGCGTAACCGCCAACGGCCGACTAAGGCAAAGGCATTCGTGGTTCCGGAATGGGTGCCGCAACCCAGCCCGATGACGCGCGAGGAGATCCGGAAGCAAGTGATCGACCAGATCGGGTAGCGGCGTCTCCCCTGCCGCTGCTACCCTGCAACGGACATTCGCGACCGCTCCGAGCCCTCGAAACGACAGGAGACGAACCCATGCACATTCTGGCAGCGACGGACTTCTCGACCCGCTCGCAGCGGGCCGTGCGGCGGGCCGGCCTGCTGGCGCGGGACACCGGGGCCGAGCTCACCCTCGTGCACGTCGTCGACGACGACCAGCCGCCGGAGCTGGTTGCGCTCGAAACGCGCGAGTCCGAACGGATCCTCGGCGAGCAGATCGGTGCGGTGGCCGAACTGCGCGGGTTGCCGTCGCGGGCCCTCGTGGTCGCGGGCGACCCGTTCGACGGCATCCTGCGCGCTGCCGCGTCGACGGGTGCGGACCTCGTCGTGATGGGAGCCCACCGCAAGCAGCTCCTGCGCGACATCCTGGTCGGAACGACCATCGAGCGCGTGATCCGCACGGGACCGCATCCGGTGCTGATGGTGAACGGGGAGGTGGACCGACCCTACCGGACGGCCCTGGCCCCGGTCGACCTGTCGGAGCCATCCGTGAACGCCATCAGGACCGGCATGGCCCTGGGATTGCCAGGCGGCAATCAGCTTGCGCTCGTTCATGCCTTCCAGCCGCTGGCGAAAGGAATGATGCTTTATTCCGGACTGGACCGCGACACCATCGACGGGCACGTGGCCGACGAGCGTGTTCGGGCCACCAGGGAGCTGATCGCGTTCCTGAAGGCGAATGGTCTCGATGATCATGGCCAACCGGTGCGCGTGGTGGAGGAGGGCGCCCCGTTCGAGGTGATCTCCACGGCCGTGAAGCAGGTGAAGCCCGATGTCCTGATCATCGGGACGCACGGCCGCTCGGGGATCGCCAAGGCGTTCCTGGGAAGCGTGACCGAGGAGGTCCTGCGGTCCCTCGACATCGACATCCTTGCCGTTCCGCCGACCCGGTAAGGCCGCAGGGTCTCCGCCGGGGATCCTCGCGGCGGCCTCAGGATCCGTCCGGCACACGGACGGGGCCGCTTCACCATCGGCAATCAAGCGGGAAGTGAGGCTTCCCCGAACTGACGAGCTTCGCCTCGCATGCTTGGCCCGTTCCGGTCACGTGCAGGGAGGAGGTGCCTTCACGGGTGTCCAAATCCGCCGTTCGTCAGTCACCGCCTGGAACGATGCCCCGTTCCGCTTGGCCGATCCTCTTGTGCCCCGCGTGTTACGGCCTAGATCCGACCATAATGGGCAACTTCATGCCCGAACCAGAACATCCCGAATGCCGCCACTCACTCCCGAGCAGTGCCGTGCCGCCCGTGGCCTCCTGGACTGGACGCAGGAGGAACTCGCCGCACGGGCGGACGTCTCGCGCAGCACCATCCGCGACTTCGAGAACGGGCGCCATAGCCTGCATCTGGGGACGGAGGCCCAGGTCGTGGCGGCGCTGGAACGGGGCGGGGCGCTTCTGATCCCGTCTGACGAGGCCGGTCCGGGAGTGCGGCTCCGGAAGCCCGTGGCCTAGGATGCGCACGCTGCGTGCCGCTGGGTTCTATCCTGGAGGGTTCAGGTCCTCCACCGCTTCGGCTGGCGGAACGTCCCTGCTGCCTTCGGTGCGGTCGCGGTAGAGTGCCGCCCGGACGAGCAGCATCAGGGTCACCGGCGTGGTCAGGGTGACGAACACGGCGATCAGGATCTCGTGGACCACGGGCCGCGCCTCGGCCACGCTGAAGAACAGGGCCGATCCGGCCAGGATGCTGGCCATGCCCAGCGTCGTGCCGAGCGTGGGTGCATGGACGCGGGCATAGAAGGTGCGGAGGCGCAGGAGACCAATCGATCCGATCAGGGTGACGGCCGCGCCGAGCAAGACCAGGACGGCCGTCAGCAGGGCCGCCCAGGCGGGAAGTCCTTCTGACATCGTCATTCGATCACCTCGCCGCGCATAAGGAACTTGGCGAGTGCCACGGTGGAGACGAATCCGAGCAGCCCGATGACCAGCGCCGCCTCGAAGTACAGGGTGCTGCCCGTTCGCATCCCGAACGTCACCAGCATCAGCATCGCGGTCACGTAGAGGGTATCGAGCCCGAGGATCCGGTCCTGCGCCCGTGGACCCGTGACGACGCGGAAGGTGGCGCAGCACATCGCCAGGCCGAGCAGGATCTGGGCAACGGTGATGGCCCATCCGAGGATGAGGAGAGCGCTCATTCGAAGATCTCCATCAGCAGTCGCTCGTAGCGGCCCTTGATCGTCCGGATCCACACCGTCTCGTCCACCAGGTCCAGCACGTGCAGCAACAGGGTGCACTTGGCGGCATCGTAGTTCACCCAGATCGTGCCGGGCGTCGAGGTGATGATGATGGACAGCACCGCAAGTCCCTGGCGGCTTCGCATGTCGAGCGGGATGGTCATGAAGCCGGCGTTCACGCCCGGCTCCCTGGAGCGCACGATGATCCGCCCGACCGCGAGGTTGGAGCGCAGGATGTCGACCAGCACCATGCCCGCAAGGCGCAGGGCTGCCCCGGGGCGGCGGATGCGGGGCCTCTCGGGCCGCAGGGCCGCCATGGCCCATGACGCGAGGACGGCGATCACGCTTCCCAGGACGAGGTGGCCGACCGAGACGGACTGGTTGAGCAGCAGCCACAGCACGAGCAGGGCCAGCGAGAGCAGCGGGTAGGGCAGGATCCCGCTCATGGGCTTGCCCCTCCTCCATTGGCGGATCCGACTCTCGGCGCACCCAGCACGCCCGTGACGTAGTCCTGCGGGGCCTGAAGAGCCTGTGCCGTCGCTTCCATGTAGCGCATGGCCGGGCCGCCGCCGACGGTCAGGCCGAGGCAGAGCAGCAACAGGCACAGCACCGGGGCCATCTCGATGACACGCACCCGCGGAACGCTGTCATCCAGGCGAGCCCAGAAGGAGCTGATCCCGCTCCGGGTCATGGCGATCAGGGTCGCCAGGCCCGACAGCACCAGAAGACCGATCACTGTCCAGGCCTCGGCCTGGACGGTGGCGCCGTCGGCCTTCAGCATCGCGGCCATCATGCCGAACTTGCCGATGAAGCCGGACAGCGGCGGAAGGCCTGCCAGGAGGAGGGCACAGGCGACGAAGCTGCCGCCCAGGAGGGCCACGGTCGCCGGGATGGCCACGCCGATCTCCTCGGCGGGATCGTCATCGCCTTCGCCATAGGCTTCCATCGTGACGGCCAGCACGTCGGCGCCGGGATCGCGCATGCGTTCGACCAACTCGACGAGCAGGAAGAGGGCGGCGAGGCCCAAGGTGGAGCTGACGAGATAGAACAGGGCCGAGCCGATCGCCGCGCCGCCTCCTGTACCGATGGCGGCGATCACCGTTCCGGAGGAGACGAGGACGCTGCATCCGGCGAGCCGCGACAGGGATTGCGAGGCAAGCACGCCGACCGTGCCGAACACGATGGTCAGCATGCCTCCGAGCAGCAGCCACTCGCCACCAAACCCGGCGAGGGGGCCTGCCTCGGGGCCGAACACCAGCGTCCACAGGCGCAGGATGACGTAGACGCCGAGCTTGCTCATGACGGCGAAGATGGCGGCGGCCGGGGCGGAGGCGGCCGCGTATGCCGTCGGGAGCCAGAAGTTGAGCGGCCACGCGCCTGCCTTCATCAGGAAGGCGGTGCCGAGGATCGCCGCCGCGGCCGCGAACAGCGCCGCATTGCCTGGCGCAAGGGCCGGGATGCGGCGGGCGAGATCGGCCATGTTGAGGGTGCCGGTGATGCCGTAGGCCAGGCTGGCGCCGATCAGGAACAGCAGGGATGCGACCAGGTTGATGGCAATGTAGGCGAGGCCTGCCCTGACCCGGGCGGTGCCATCCCCGTGCAGGACGAGGCCGTAGGAGGCGGTGAGCAGAACCTCGAAGAACACGAAGAGGTTGAAGAGGTCACCGGTTAGGAAGGCGCCGTTGAGCCCCATGAGCTGGAGCTGGAAGAGCGTGTGAAAGCGCGGCCCGGCGCGATGCCAGCGGGCGAGCGAATACAGCAGCGACGCGATGCCGAGCACGCTCGTCAGCACTAGCATGACAGCGGAGAGGCGATCCAGCACCAGCACGATGCCGAACGGCGCCGGCCAGTTGCCGAGCTGGTAGACCCACACGGCCGAGCCAGTCCTCCCTGCGGACGGCGTATCGGCAATTCCGAGCAACACGATCGAGACAGCCAGCAGCGCAACCGTCGTCGCAAGCCCGATCACACCCTTGAGGGTGCGGCGGCGCTCGTTGAGGAGCAGCATCACGGCCGCGGAGACGAGGGGCAGCAGGATCGGCACGATGATCAGGTGATCGAGGAGGCCGCTCACTGCACATCCTCCCGACCGTCCACGTGGTCCGTGCCCGTGAGCCCCCGCGAGGCCAGCAGGACGACGAGGAACAGGGCCGTCGTCGCGAAGCTGATGACGATGGCAGTGAGGACCAGTGCCTGGGGCAGCGGGTCGGCGTAGAGCGTCGGGTCGACGGCCTCGGGGTTCTCCAGGACAGGCGGCGCCCCGACCCGCAGGCGGCTCATGGCAAAGATGAACAGGCTCACGGCATAGGAGAGCAGGGACAGGCCGATGATGACCTGGAAGGTGCGCGGGCGCAGCAGAAGCCACACCCCCGAGGCGGTCAGGATGCCGACCGCGAGCGCGAAGACGAGCTCCATCATGCGTTCTCCTTCGTCAGGGCAGGCCTCTCGGCGGGGAGTGGCGGTCGGGTGGCGCGTGGGGTTCGGACCGATTGGTGCGCCAGGGCGACCAGGATGAGCACGGTGGAGCCCACCACGACCGCAAAGACGCCGAGGTCGAACAGCAGTGCGGTGGCGGCCGGCACCTTGCCGATGGTGGGAAGCTCGAGGTACCGGAAGTAGGAGGTCAGGAACGGATGGCCGAAGAGCCAGGCACCCACGCCCGTGAAGACGGCGCAGAGCAGGCCGAGGCCGATCCAACTGATGGGAAGGATTCGCAGCCGCGCCTCGATCCAGCGCGTTCCGCCTGCCATGTACTGAAGGATGAGGGCGATCGACATCGTGACCCCGGCCGCGAAGCCTCCGCCCGGCAGGTCGTGGCCGCGCAGGAACAGATAGATCGCGACCATGATGATCACCGGGAACAGCCACTGCATGATGATCCCGGGAATGGTGAGATAATCGGCGAGGGTGTCGCCGACGGCGCGGGTTGCGCTGGCCCTGTCGTAGGCGTCCTGCACCCGCTGCTGCTCCGGTGCCTCGACGCTCTCCGGAGCGGGCCGGAAGCGCCGCAGGAGGGAGAAGACCGTGACCGCCACGACGGCGAGCACCACGATCTCGCCGAAGGTGTCGAAGCCGCGGAAGTCGACGAGGATGACGTTGACGATGTTGCGTCCGCCGCCGCCGGCATAGGCGTTCTCGACGAAGTAGCGCGAGACGGTGTCCGGCAGCGGCCGCGTGAGCATCGCATAGACGACCAGCGTCATGCCCGTTCCGGCCGCAACCGCCAACATCAGGTCCCGTGCCCGCCGCAATCTGGCCCGGACTCCCATCGAGAGTGCTTCGCCAGCGGCCTCGAACCGTTGCGGCAGCCAGCGCAGGCCGAGCAGGATCAACACGGTCGTGACGATCTCGACGAGAAGCTGGGTGATGGCGAGGTCGGGCGCCGAGAACCAGACGAAGGTGATGCAGGTGACCAGCCCGGCCCCACCCAACAGGACCATGGCCGCGAGGCGGTGGAACTTGGCCAGATAGGCAGCCCCGATGGCGCAGGCGCCGCCAACGATCCAGAGCAGGAGGAAGGCGGGGTCGAAGGCCGTGCCTGGGTGGGAGCCAGTCTCAAAGCCCTGGCGGTAGAGCGGCCAGAGGGCCGCGAGCACGGCGAACCCCACCAGCAGGCGCAATTGCGGCTGAAGCCGCTGGGTGCCGAAGACGCGCTCCAGGGACCGGGCCCACTTCCATGACAGGGTGACGAGCACCCGCTCGAAGATCCGCTGACCCTTGAGTCGACGCAGCAGGGGGGCGCCGTCGATGCCCTTCGCGAGGTATCCCTGCAACAGCCAGTACAGGATAACGCCGCCGGTGAGCGCGATCAGGCTCATGAGCAGAGGCTCGTTGAAGCCGTGCCACACGGCCAGGCTGTAGTAAGGGGTGTCAGGCCCCAGGACCGCACGTACTGCCGTGGCGAGGAACGGCTTGATGGTCATCGCCGGGAGGATGCCGACGAGCAGGCATGCCAGGACGAGGAACTCGACGGGAAACCGCATCCAGTGGGGTGGCTCGTGCGGCGTGCGCGGCAGGTCGACCGGCGGAGGGCCGAAGAAGACGCCGTGAATGAACCGCAGGGAATAGGCGACGCTGAAGGCGCTGAACAGCATGGCGAAGTAGGGCAGGGAGTGGTCGAGCAGCGAGTCGATGTGGAAGGCCGCCGCCTCGGCGAAGAACATCTCCTTGGACAGGAAGCCGTTGAGCAGGGGCACGCCGGCCATGGCGGCGGCCGCAACCATCGCCAGGGTGGCGGTGATCGGCATGAGCCGGAACAGGCCACTCAGACGCCTGATGTCGCGCGTGCCGGACTCGTGGTCGATGATGCCGGCCGCCATGAACAGCGACGCCTTGAAGGTCGCGTGATTGATGGTATGGAAGATGGCCGCGACGGTAGCAAGCGGGCTGCTGAGCCCGAGCAGGAGCGTGATGAGGCCAAGGTGGCTGATGGTGGAGTAAGCCAGCAGACCCTTCAGGTCCTGCTGGAAGATCGCTGCGTAGCTCCCGAGGAGCAGCGTGCATAGGCCCGCCGACACCACGATGTAGAACCACGCTTCCGTTCCGGACAGCACCGGCCAGAGCAGGGTGAGCAGGAACACGCCGGCCTTCACCATCGTGGCCGAGTGGAGATAGGCCGAGACCGGCGTCGGCGCGGCCATGGCGTGCGGCAGCCAGAAATGAAACGGGAACTGGGCGCTCTTGGTAAAGGCCCCGAGCAGGACCAGGATCAGGGTTGGCAGGTAGAGGCTGCTGGCGCGGACCTGGTTGCCGGACGCGAGCACCTTGTCCAGATCGTAGCTGCCGACGATGTGGCCGAGCAGAAGAACGCCGACGAGCAGGCACAGTCCGCCTGTGGCCGTGACCGTGAGCGCCATGCGGGCGCCGTCTCGGGCGCCCGCATTGTGATGCCAGTAGCCGATGAGCAGGAACGAGAAGAGGCTGGTCAGCTCCCAGAAGAAGACGAGCTGGATCAGGTTGCCCGAGAGCACGATGCCCAGCATGGCGCCCATGAAGGCAAGCAGGAACGCGAAGAAGCGCGGCACCGGATCGGACGGCGACATGTAGTAGCGCGCGTAGAGTGCCACCAGAAAGCCGATGCCGGTGACCAGCATGGTGAACAGCCAAGTGAAGCCATCCATGCGCAAGGTGAAGTCGAGGCCAAGCGTCGGGACCCATTCGATGCCGATGCGCAGAACGCCGCCGCGTCCGATGGCCGGAAACTGGATGGCGGTCAGGACGGTGCCGCAGAGGGCGATGGTCCCGGCCAGGAAGGCGGCGCCGTTGCGGGCATCCTTCCGCAGGAAGGTGGCAACGATGCTCCCGATGAAAGGAAGGGCGACGATGGCCAGGAGGGGCATGCCACTGGACATGGTTTGGGTGGTCTCCTTCCGGGGGGAGCGCGCGTGAAACTCCGAGACTGGGGGCGATATCGCCCAATATGGTTGACATGGGGGCCAGGATACAAGGGCTTGGCCCGCTCAAACTAACATCTGGGCCGCTCAAGGCCGAAGTCGACGGGCGTGCAGTCCCATTGGGCTTGCCCCAGGATCGCGCCGGAACGGGACGACGGGGCATGGGGAACCAAGTTGAATGGCGTCCGTTTGTCAGCACCGGGCCGGGGAGCTTTCTCGGGAGGCAGTGATGCGCGCCTCGACCATCCTGACAAGTCTTCCCTTGACATTCGTCTTGCTGACACCCGTGAACGCGCAGGAGATGCGGACCGGGGCCGATGCCTTCGGCACCTGGGAGAGGGACGCCCCCGGCGTCAGCCGGCACATCAGGCCCGCCGACCTACCGCCGCCGAGCCTCGATCAGAACGATCCCGAAGCACCGGATTTCGAGCGGCTGCCGAAGGTCGTCGATGCGCCGCAGGGCAGGATGCCGGCCGTGCCGCAGGGCTTCACGGTGCAGGTGGTCGCGAAGGACCTGAACAAACCGCGCGTCATCCGGATCGCCCCAAACGGCGACGTCTTCGTGGCCGAAAGCGGCAGCGGTCGCGTCGTGGTCTTCCCCGCCGAGGCGGCCAAGGGCGGGTCGGCGACACCCCAGGCCTTCGCCGAGAACCTGGATCGGCCCTTCGGCATCGCGTTCTATCCGCCAGCCGACCCCCGCTATGTCTACGTGGCGGCGGCCAACCAGGTCGTGCGCTTTCCGTACCGCGGCGGCGACCGCAAGGCGAGGGGCCCGGCCGAGGTCATCATCGCGGACATCCCCACCAAGCGGCATTGGACCCGCGACCTGGCAGTCTCGCGCGACGGCCAGCGCCTGTTCGTCTCCATCGGCTCGGCGTCCAACGTCGCCGCCGGGATGCCGAACAAGTCGCCCGAGGAGATCAAGGCGTTCGAGAGGACGCATGGGCTCGGTGCCGCCTGGGGCGAAGAGGAGAACCGCGCCGTGGTGCGCGTGTTCGACCCGGAAGGCGACGGCGTCCGCAACTTTGCGACCGGGCTGCGCAACTGCTCCGGCATGACCATTCAGCCCGGCACCGACACCCTGTGGTGCACAGGCAACGAGCGCGATCACATCGGCCCCAACCTGGTGCCTGACTTCCTGACCAGCGTGCGCGAAGGCGGGTTCTACGGCTGGCCCTGGTACTACACGGGTGGCAACGAGGACCCGGCGCACGCCGGCGAGCGCCCTGACCTCAAGGACAAGGTCCTCGTGCCCGACGTCCTGCTCCAGCCGCATTCGTCCACAATGCAGATAGTGTTCTACGACGCGGGCGCGTTCCCGGCCGAGTACCGCGGCGACGCCTTCGCGACCATGCGCGGATCGTGGAACCGGGAGGACAGGACCGGCTACAAGGTGGTGCGTGCCCGCATGAAGGACGGCAAGCCGACCGGCGTGTACGAGGACTTCATGACTGGGTTCGTGCTCGACAAGGACACGGTCTGGGGGCGGCCGACGGGTCTCGCGGTCGCGCCGGACGGCGCCCTGCTGGTCAGCGACGACGCCAATGGCACGATCTTCCGGGTGACGCACGGAGGATCCAGGTAGCCGACATGGCTCCAGCCAACGGTGGGTGTCGGCGAGGGGCCGGGCGACCAAGCCTGTTCGGCGGAGAGCCGGGGAATGCCGTGCCCTGACCGTGTGGCGGGTTTCGCGTGTCAGGCGTCTTCCGGGAGAGGCGGTCGTGATGACCGCCCGCAGACTGGCTCGGCCCATCACGTCGGCGGCTCCGTGCCGGTGTCGGCCGTGTGCATGTCCTGGAGGACGACCACCGGGGTTCCGACCGGAACGCGGCCGTACAGGTCGAGGATGTCCTGGTTGAGCATGCGGATGCAGCCGCTCGACACGGCCTCGCCGATGGTGTCGGGCTCGGTGGTCCCATGGATCCGGTACAAGGTGTCCCGGCCGTCCTGGAAGAGGTAGAGCGCCCGTGGCCCGAGCGGGTTCCCCGGTCCGGGAGACATGCCGCCCGCCCAACGCCGATTGCGCTCGGGGTCGCGCTTGATCATCGCGGCGGTGGGCGTCCAGCGCGGCCATTCCGCCTTGCGGCCCACCTGTGCCCGTCCGGCCCATTTCATGCCCGCGGCGCCCACGCCGATGCCGTAGCGGAGCGCGCGTCCGTTCTCGCGCACGAGGTACAGGTGGCGATTGGCCGTGTCGATCACGATGGTGCCGGGCCGCTCGACGGTGTCGTAGGCGACCTCCTGCCTGAGAAACTGCGGATCGACGCTCGAGATGTCGGTGGCCGGGAAGGGAAACCTCTCGTTCGGCTGCGGTCCATACATGGCGACGTAGGCTGGATGCGGTCCCTTGAGACCGGCCTGTTGAGGGGCTTGCGTCGAGACGCACCCTGCCAATGTCAGCGCGAGCAGCGTGATGCCGAGCACCGCAAGATGGATGGACGAACCCTGATGGGGGAGGAGACGGAAACGGGGCATGGGGAGGGGTTGCTCTTTTGATGGAAGATCGACGGGATGACATCCGCGCGCATTCGCCCGCCGTGCCGCTTGGGTACGGGACGGGACGCGGTAGCGGCTCACGAGTGCGGACGCGCACGGCCGCAGCGGCGTGCAAGCCGATGGGACTGGGTTCAGGGGGTGACCGTGTGCGGCTGGCCTACGCGGCGCACCGCCGGCCAGGAGGCCTGGGTGCCTTAGGCCGGATGGCCCGGCGTCGGTGCGCATGAGGATCGGGTGGGAAGTGCATGATCAGGCTCCGGGAGGCTCCGCACGCGGATGGCGCGCGAGCCCCCTCTGTCATTGGCCTGAGAGCTTCATCGCAGCCTGCTTATCGCGGCGGCGACTTACACCGTGGGCGGGAGCATGACGCTCCGCTTTTCAGAGTGTTGCACCAGCGAGCGGTCCTCGGTGCCTGAGAGTTTCCGGGGCGGTTGCTCCTTCGGCGGCCAGCACGCTGGCTCTCTCCCGCTTGCAGTGGTTCGCACCCTAAGCCGCTTTGCGGCCGAATTGTGAAGCTTGGACGCGGCCCGTACCTCCTGCTGCCGATCAGGGCCGAAGCGCCGACGTGTTGCGGGAAGGGCACATGGTGTTGGCTGGGAGGCGGTCGTGGGGTCAACGGTCGGGCCGGAGATCGCACCACCGAGAGGGCGACCCGGGAGCCAGGGCTGCTCGGGGGTGACTAACCATAGAACCCGATCCCCATGGTCATGACGGGTTCGCCCTCGTCAGGCACGCTCACGCGGGTGATCCGCGGGTCCAGCTCGTTGCCCATGTAGGCCGAGCACCTGCGGACGTAGACGAGCGGCTCCCCGTCCTCGCGGACGCCGCGTCTGATCACCCGGGACTCGAGGTCCAGCACGGCTGCGCCAATCCTATCCTGCACGAATTCCGGAACGAGCATCCGGGACGCGTCTGGCCCTTGCCGTGGCTCAGGCGGCCAATCTGCCTCAGGCTGAGGCTTTGCCACTTGTTGGAGCGGTTCTATCGGAGACCAGCGACTGCTTGGTCGCAGGAGAGCCAGTCAAGATTTCTGGCTTCGGCGGTTTCGTCCCACGCAAGAGTGGCAAACGAAAGGGGCGCGACCCAAAGACTGGGTGCAAGGTGGCGATTGAGCCGCGCACCGTGGTCTCTTTCAAACCATCCGACGTTATGGTTTCGCATGTTAACGACGAGTTGCGCAGGTTGGCCGCAGAATAGCAACCAGCGATCTCAGCGGCGGGGAGGCAGCAGCGAAGTTCCATAACACACTGCGCAATCGGGCTCGGTTAAATGCCTATTCTTCTGCCAAAACCTTTCTCTCAAGTTCCATAATGTTTGTACCGGTCGTTTTGTTGTAGGCGCAGTTACATTCATTGCATCTTTGTGACGGGATTATCAGCCGGCTCTTCGATGCACATTTCTACACTGAAGACCAAATGGTCCTATAATCGCGGATACTCGGGTCGCTACAAGCGTTGCAACCGCGTGCTCGGGTATTGCAGAGTCTAGGATAACTTCCCAGGGAGCGTCGGATTCGAGTCTGGCGCTCTCTACCTGTTTCGAGCTGTCGAAGCGGCTTACAAGTCGCCCGACAGCCAAGAGGCACCATCGGACTCCGGTGTGGATGGCACCACAACCGCCGCGGCATGTCGGACCACGGTCCTCGCGCTGGTCTTCTATCCTGCCCTGCGTCACGAGCCGTATGCGCCCCGTGTGCAGCGGATTGCCGTCCGCACTAAAGAGAGCGGCGGGGGCAGGAGTCAGCAGCCCTTGGCTTAGGCTGTTTGTGGCCTCACGCCCGGGCTCTCCTCCGAGAATAATTCCCGTTCCGCCATGCGGGCCAGCAGGCGGTCCCGCGCGGCGCTGACGTGGTCGAACACGGCCTGGCCCGCCGCCTCGGGATCCCTGTTCTCGAAGGCGAGGATCATCTTCTCGTGCTCGGCAATGACCGTCTCGTAGACGTCCGGCGTGTAGCCGCCGAGGCTGTCAGCCACGGTGCGCACGACCCTGGTCCGGCCTTCGAGAATGAGCTCGGCCTCCGGGTTCCTGGCGATCCCGTAGATGCGGTTGTGGAAGGCGATATTCTCCCGCGACGCCACCATGGCTCTTCCCGACCGGATCAGGTCATTCAGCTCCTCGTGCAGCCGGCGCAGGGTCGAAATATCCTCGTTGGTCGCCTTCTCCACCGCACGATGGGCCAGCATGGATTCAATGCCGACCCGAATGTCGTAGATGTTGCGGATGTAGGGCTCGGTCAGGGCCTCGACCCTGAATCCCCGGTGGACGATCGAAATCAGGATACCCTCGCCTTCCAACTGGCGCAGCGCCTCGCGGATGGGCATGTGGCTGACCTTGTAGCGGGAGGTCAGCGCATCGATCGTCAGGTGAGTGCCGGGCGCGAAATGCCCTGATACCAGATCCCCGATGATGGCGCGCTTCACCCTGAGGTAGGTCGGTTCGTTCAGGGGGAACTCCCCGACGGAGTTTCGCGGCGTCTCCACATGCATCTCCTGTGCAAAGCGTGGCATCGGATTCGGGCCCGACGATGTGGCACTGTTTTATCTCTTCGTTGCTTGACGCGCAAATATATTTGCGCAAATGTACGAGCCATCGATGGTGAGAGCGCTCGCTAGAAGCGTCCCCAAGTCAAGCCGTTCCTGAGAGGATTGACATGGCCGATCACGAGAATACCAAGCATTCACGTCGCCAAGTGCTGCGAGGCAGCGCTTTCGCGCTCATAGCCAGCCTCGGCTGCCAGTTGATCCCTGGCGCCACGTTGGCACAGAGCGCACCAACAGGACTGAGCGCTGAACTGGTCGCGGCGGCCAAGGCGGAAGGCACCCTGACGTACTACCACACGACTGCAATCGACCCGACAGCCACCTGGACGGGAGAATTCACCAAGAAGTACGGGATTAAGACCCAGAACGTCCGTGGACCCAGTTACCCGCTATGGGAGCGCTGGCTCACCGAGGAGCGTGTCGGTCAGCACATGGCCGACGTCGTCCAGATCACCGACACCGTCCTGATCGAGGCTGCCCACAAGGAAGGGCTGATCGCCGACTATACCCCGCCTTCCGGAGCAGGCATCCGCCCGGACATGAAGAAGGAGGGCGTGTGGTACACCCTGTTCGTGAACGCCATGGGGATTGCCTGGAACACGACCAAGGTCACTCCCGAGGAGGATAAGCTGATCCGCGAGGGCGGCTGGAAGGTACTGACCGACCCTCGCTGGAAGGGGCGGATCGCCACGGGAACCCCGGCGTCGGGCGGCAGCAGCTATTCCTACGTCTACATGTTCCTCGGCGGGAAGCGTGACCAGTTCGGGCCCGACTTCGTGGCCAAGATGGCGGCCCTGAAGCCGCAGGTCTACGACAGCAAGTCGCCGATGTACGATCGCTTGGCCGCGGGGGAGCACGCCATCGTCGACCAGGCCTCGCAAAGCGACATGGGCGGCTTCTATCAGAAAGGGGCTCCCATCCGTTGGGTTTTCCCGAAGCCGACCCCGGCCAACCTGACCGTGCAGACCCTTTCTGCCAAGGCTCCGCATCCGAACGCCGCACGCCTCTTCCAGGAGTGGGCCGCAAGCCCGGAAGGACAGGCGGCCTGGTTCAAGGTCGCGGGCGTGGCGTCCGCCAGGCTGGATACCGTTGACCCCCGCAAGGCGGCGAAGGCCGACTGGTACAAGGAGGACTGGTACAAGGACCCGGAAGAGATCTACATCAACTATCTCAACGATCCCGGGTACGTGGATCCGGAGAAGCCGATCATCACCGAGTGGAACCAGATCTTCGGCCGCTGAGGCGCGACGATGTCCATGTCCGTTGCCGCTCCCTCGCTGAAGGCAGATGACCGCATCATCGACTACGCGGCCTTGCGCAAACGCCGCCGAGGAGTCCTGCTTCCTCTCATCCTCGGCGCGATCCTGTGCGTGCTGGTCCTCGTCCCGATCGTGCTGATGTTCGTCGGGGCCGTCCGGACCGGCACCTTCGTCGACCCGCGGGCCCAGTTTTCGCTGCGGAGCGTAATCGCGGTCTACACCACGCTGCCCTACCTCAGGACACTTGAGATCACGGTCGGTGCCTCCCTGCTGGTGTCCTTCATCGCCTGCACCGTCGGGATCGCGCTGGCCTGGCTGCTCGCGCGAACTGACATGCCTGCAAAGGGGTTGATGGAAAATTCCGTCATCGCCCCGCTCTACCTTTCCCCGTTCGTCGGGGCACTGGCCTGGCTGATCCTCGCCTCGCCGAACGCAGGCCTCCTTAATGTACTCGCCCGCGACCTGTTGGGTGTCACCGGCCCGGTCATGAACGTCATGACGGCCACAGGGGTGATCCTCGTGATGGCGCTCTACAACGTGCCGTACGCCTACATGACTGTGTCGGCCGCGCTGAAGGGCATGGACCCGTCGATGGAGGAAGCCTCCTACCTCAACGGGGCGGGAACGTTTCGTACGGCGCTGAAGGTCACCTTCCCGGTCGTCCGTCCGTCAATCGTCTCGGCGTTCTTCTTCGTGTTCGTGCTGACCTGCGGCACATTCTCGATTCCAGCGGCGCTCGGGGGAACGCAGGCCATGCCCTTCCTCGCCGTCGACATCTATCGCTCGGTCGCGACGTACCCGATCAACTACTCCCGCGCCGCGGCAATCGGAACGCTCCTGTTCTGGATCTCCCTCATCGGCGTTGCCTTATACCGCTATGCCTCAAGGGCTGCGGCACGCTTCGTCACGGTCACCGCCCGCGGCTACCGGATGCGGATGGTGAGGTTGCGGGGGTGGCGCCTGCCGGCCATGCTGCTGATCCTGGCCTACGTGACGCTGGCGATCGTGCTGCCTTACTTGGCGCTCTTCTACGTCGCCTTCACGAGCTTCACCTCGTCCTCCATCGGGGAGGCGGCGTTCACGCTCGAGAATTTCCGGTCGGTGGCCGGATCGGTGGCCGTGCAACAGTCCGTCGTGAACACGCTGCTGGTCAGCGTTCTCGCCCCCACCCTATGCGTGCTCCTCGGCCTCGTCATCGCCTATGCCATCCGGCGCATGCGCGTCATTGGCGGCGGCATCCTCGACTACATCGCGATGTTCCCGATTGCCGTGCCGGGGATCGTGTTCGGCACCGGCATCTTCTGGACCTACCTCTTGACCCCGGCCTACGGAACAATCTGGATCTTAGTGATTGCCTTCGTCGCCTCCTATATCCCATTCGCCTACCGTATGGTGGACACCTCGATCATCCAGATCGACAAGGCGTTGGAGGAAGCCTCCTCCGTCTGCGGTGCCTCCCACTGGCGAACAGCCTCTCAGGTGACATTCAGGCTCATCCGCCCCGGCATCCTCTCGGCCTGGATTTTGGTCTTCATATTCTCAGTCCGAGAGATCAGCGCCGCCATCCTCCTGGCGTCGCCGAGCAACAAGGTGCTGTCGGTGATGTCGTGGGATTACCTGGAGTTCGGGAACGTCCAGAACGCGGCCATCATCGGCCTCTTGCAGACGCTCATCCTGCTCGCGGGGGTGCTCGTGGGCCGTTACGTGCTGCGGGTGAGGCTTTCGCAACCGACCTGAGCAGCACAGGGATTTCGAGGGGAACAATGGCCAGACTTAGCGTAGAGGATCTCGTCGTCGCCTACGGCAGCGTTAAGGCCGTCCGCAACATCAGCTTCACGGTCGAGGACGGCGAGTTCGTCTCCCTTCTCGGGCCGAGCGGATGCGGAAAGACAACGACGCTACGCTGCATCGCGGGCCTTGAGGGTTCAACGGCGGGAACGATCCGGATTGGCGATGAGGTCGTCGCGGCGGACGGGCGGGAGGTCCCGCCAGAGAAGCGCGGCATCAACATGGTCTTCCAGTCCTACGCCGTGTGGCCGCACATGACGGTGTTCGAGAACGTCGCCTACGGCCTGCGCACCCGCCGGGAACCCGCAGCGACCGTCGAGGCAAAGGTGCGCGAGGCCCTGAGGATCGTGGGGCTCGAGGGATATGCAGCGCGATACGGGACGGAGCTCAGCGGCGGCCAGCAGCAGAGGGTGGCGCTCGCACGTGCCATCATCACGTCGCCCCGCCTTCTCCTGTTCGACGAACCTCTGAGCAACCTTGACGCGGGACTTCGTGACCGGATGCGCTTCGAACTCGTCGAGCTTCAACGGCGCCTTGGGCAGACCTCGCTCTACGTGACCCATGACCAGTCGGAAGCGATGCTGATGAGCGACCGCATCATCCTGATGAAGGATGGCGAGATGATTCAGTCGGGAAGCCCGCGCGACCTCTATGACCGTCCCGCGACCCGCTTCGCCGCCGAGTTCATCGGCAATGCTAACATCCTGAACGGAATGATCGCCCGCTCCGAAGGCCAGGGAGGCGCAATTGTGGCTCTCGCTGGAGGGGTCACGATCGAAGGCCGCTTCTCCTGGACGGAGCAGGAGAGGGTATCGGGCCCCGTCCTGGTCTGCATCCGCGCCGAGAGCATCCAGCGTGTCGCGGACGGCGAAAGCGGCGCGAACTGCTTCGATGCCGAGGTGACATCCACGAACTTTCTCGGCGCGATTGTGACGTCCGCGATCCGGATTGGCGACGTAGGACTGCGCGCCGAGTTCGCCGCGCGGCGCCCGCCGAGCGTCGGCGAGACAATCCGCGTCCGCATTGAGCCGGATGCCGTGATCCTGATTACCGAACATTAACCAAGGCGGCGATGCCGCCACCTGACCTAGCGAGGGAGAACCCATGCGGATCGAAAGCGTCGAGAGCATCTTCGTGGACAAGTACCTGTTCGTGGAAATCCGCACCGACAATGGTCTCGTCGGGCTGGGCGAAGGGGGAGCCTGGGGTTTCCACGAGGCAACGGCCGGAGCGGTGGTACGGTTCAAAGATTACCTCCTCGGCCAAGACCCACTGAAGATCGAGCACCACTGGCAGTACATGTACCGCTGGGCCCACTTCCGTGGGTCGGCTGTCATGGCCGCCCTCAGCGCCATCGACATCGCCCTGTGGGACATCATGGGAAAGCATTTCGAGGCTCCGGTCCACGCCCTGCTCGGTGGCAAGGTGAGAAACAAGGCGCGAGCTTACTACCACGTGTTCGGTGAGACCAAGGATGAGCTGTTCTCCGGCATCGAGGCAGCGAAGAAGTTGGGCTTCACCGCCGTCGGCCACCTGACGCCCTTCCTGGACTCCCGCAGGGAAGAACCCTATTTCCAGACCCACGCCCAAAAGATCGGGGATGCGGTCGAGACCGTGCGCCAGTATCGAAAGATCGCGGGCCCTGAAATGGACCTGTGCATCGAGATCCATCGTCGGATGACCCCGTACGAGGCGGTGCAACTCGGTCGTGCCATCGAACCCTTCTACCCGATCTTCATGGAGGATCCGATCCTTCCGGACAACCTCGATGAGATGGCCTATGTCGCGGACAAGATCGGCATCCCGATCGCGACCGGCGAGCGCATGACGTCAATCTGGGAATTCCAGATGCTCCTGGCGCGTAACGCGGTTCAGCTCGTCCGGCCGGACGTCTGCATCGTCGGCGGCATCTCCGGCGCGCGGAAGATCGCGGCACTCGCCGAGGCTTCGCATGCGGGAGTCGTGCCCCACAACCCGCTCAGTGCAGTCTCGACCGCAGCCTGCCTCCAGATCGCGGCAACAGCGCCAAACTTCGTCCTTCAGGAATTCCCGAACGATACCTGGGACGTGACTGACAAGCGGCCGGACTCCGATAGCTTCCTTGTCGGCTCCGCACAGCACGACGGCGAGGGCTTTCTGACGATCAGCGACGAGCCCGGCATCGGGGTCTCGCTTCGTCCGGATGCCGCTGAGAAATTCCCGTATCGGCCGCGTACCCTTCACACCCGGTTGCACAAGGACGGCTCGGTTGTGGACCAATAGCATCCTGAGCGCCCCGTCGTCCGGTGCGGGCACGGGGCGCCTTTGGCGGGACCGTTGCATTAACCTAGACCTTGTAGCGAGGGATGCCGATTGAAGAGCCGCGCTGATGTCTCTGCTCAAGCTCCGTCGCTTTCCCGTGGAGATCATCCTGCTGTGCTGCGTGCGCTGGAACTGCAAGTATGGGATCAGCTATCCCGATCTCGCCGAGATGATGCAGGAGCGGGGCGTCGAGGCCGACCCATCTACGAGCTTTCGGTGGGTTCAGCGCTACGCGCCGGACATCGAGAAGCGGGTCCGTCGGTATCAGGGACATCGCACTGGTTCATGGCGTGTGGATGAAACTTATGTGCGGGTCAGCGGGAAATGGAAGTATCTCTTCCGTGCAGTCGATAAGCACGGGCGGCTCGTCGACTTTATGCTCTTCGACTGCCGAAACACCCGAGCCGCTTATCGCTTCTTGCGCAACCCCTCAAGCTGATGGGCGACTATCCTCCATCCTCGATTACGGCCGATAGGCTAGCCTTTTATCCAAAGTCCATCCGACGATTACAAAGCGAAGTGCTGTTGTCGAAAGATGCCGTGCACCCGACCTCGAAATATCTCAACAATATCATCGAAGCGGATCACAGCGCACTCAAGCGTGTGATCCGTCCGACCCGAGGCTTCCAGAGGATGAAAATAGCCTCCGCCACTATCAAAGGTTTGAGGTCATGCGGATGATCCGCCGCGGCCACTGAGTTCTGCCGGCGCCTGGTGCGACAGGTGAAATCCGCCTCGTGAGAGCTCTTCGGTGTTGCCGCCTGACGAGAGCCTTCAGATGGATGCATTGTGCCTTATGGCAGTTACTGCAACAAAGCCGGTTAATGCAACGGAGCCCTCAGGTCCTTGTGGCATCACTCGCGGTTGACTCTCTCACAACGAGGCTGCCAGATAGCCGTCGTATGACCTGGGTCTGTCCAGGTTGACAGGAACCTTCTTGGAGCATCCTGACGGTCTCGCTGACAATGCCGTCAAGAGGCTGACGAAACGTCGTGAGTGCATAATGCGGCCAGCTTGCCATCGCGATATCGTCAAATCCTGCTATTGAGATGTCTTCCGGCACTCGCAAACCCGCTTCCTCCCGCAATGCGTCCATGCCTCCAAGCGCCAGAATGTCGTTGGCGAAGAATATCGCATCTGTTTTACTCCCTGCTGCGATTTCTAGAGCAGTGCGACGCCCAGCATTGTAGCTGTACTCTCCGCCGTCAATGTTGGCTGTGAGCGTCATGCCGAGCTCGGCGACCCTCGTAACGAACGCATTTCTTCGCTCCCGGCCTGTGCTGGTGTGAGCTAATCCGGCGACGTAGGCCACTCGGCGCTGGCCGAGTTCGTAGAAATGGTCTGCAACGGCGCGTCCGCCCTCAATGTTGTCACACGCTACGCATGCAATGCTCACGTCCTCAACGACTCTGTTGATGAGAATGGCCGCACGTCCTTCGGTTACCCGCTGCAGTGTGGGACCTGATAACACCGTGGCCGAGATAACGATCACTGCATCCACATTGTAGCGCCGCAGGGCCGATAACTGCTCCTGAAGGTTAGCACCAGCCGTAATATTAAACAGAAGGCTTTGAAACCCGATTCTCTGTAATTCCTGTGACAGCTTTTCAAGCAAGGCCGGATAGAACGGGTTTTGCATCTCGGAAACGACGATGCCGACGATATTCGTGCGGCGCTTCGATAGCATGCTGGCGATGGCGTTCGGCTGGTAATCCACCGTTGCGGCATACTGTAGGATTTTCTCGCGAAGTTCCGGTGCGATGCTCGCGCCAGGCGTAAACGCGCGTGAGACCGCTGATTGGCTCACTCCGATCATGCGTGCCAGTTCACGTGCTGTAAGGGAGTTACGCTTCGGTCTGGTGTCCATAGGGCCGTCCTGTCCCCCGTTCATATTGCTGATCCCCCGATTGCCGGAGCGGCTACAGGCCATTCTACTTGTGGAGCGGACCGGCTCCAATGGACCAGACCGCACAACGAAAGTCGCAATTGCATACGGATGCAAAACTGTCTAGACCAGAGTCTGTAAGGGAGGAAAGCGATGCCCTTTCTCGCAGCGGCGAATCTTGAACCCGGTTGCATCACGCCGTCCGCTTTAATCGGCCTGAGAGTTGTGGACTTTTCCGACAGTGTTGGAGGACAGTACTGTGCACGGCTCCTCGCCGACTTTGGGGCCGAAGTCGCCCTGATCGAACCAGAGACCGGATCGCCAATCCGGCGCATGCCTCCCTTTTCCGTCCAGGGTGATGAGGTTTCCTTGTTTTTCTGGCACCTCAATTGCGGCAAGCGATCCGTGAGCCTCAATCGGGAGAGTTCGCCCGGGCAACAGCAATTCGAGGCCTTGCTGACTGCAGCTGACGTCGCCGTATTACCGCAAGGCTTCGATGCCGATAAGGTCTCTCGCATCAATCCGCAGTGCATCCCGGTGCACGTCAGCGCTTTTGGGGACGATGGCCCAATAGCTCACTGGAAAGGCCCTGAAATCGTATTGCAGGCGCTGTCCGGAATGATGAACAACAATGGCGAGTACGGCCGGGAACCCCTCTATGGGACTGGTGAGCGTGCCTCGTTTGCTGCGGGTCTTGCGGCTTATATCGGCGTCTTGGCCGCGCTGCGGGCGCGGGACGGCACCGGCGTCGGGCAAAAGGTATACGTCGATGCTGCCGAGACGGCAGCGGCCATGTGCTTTCCGTATGTGATGCGGCATATATACAATGGAAGCGTCCATACCCGGCGTGACCAATCGATCCCGGCCAGCCAGGTGAAATGCCGGGACGGATGGGTGTGCATCTGGATCTACAACCACCGCTGGCATGCATTCTGCACGGCATTGGATCTGCCTGGCGTAGAGTCCGATCCGCGTTTTGCAGATCCCCTGACCCGGCGCAGGAACTGGGATGCGCTCTTCGCGATCATTCAGGACCGCGTCGGCGATTCCAAGGCTGAAGATCTAGTCGATCTGCTCCAGCGAGCCGAAGTGATTGCGGCAAAAGCCTACCGCCCCTCCGAGTTGTACCACAATGCTCACCTCAACAGTCGTGGTTTTTGGGAGGAGGTCGACGGGCGCGTCGTTCTAGGGCCGCCCTTCCGAATGAGCGAGACGCCGCGCAAGGTACGCTCAGGCGCGCCGGCTTTAGGAGAGGCGAATGCCTGCCTCAAACACCCGTCGCGTTCAGGCGGGTCGCCTGCACAGGCACGGCCGGCGATGCGTCGGCCACTGGAGGGTATCAGGGTCATTGAGATTGCAACTGCATGGGCGGGACCGATGGCTGGCCGGGTACTGGCCTACTTGGGAGCAGAGGCGATCCACGTCGAGTCGCCCAATCGGGTCAATTCCTGGCGCCTGAATAAGGAAAAGCCGAACCCGATCAACTTTCCCGACGGCGTACCAGGTGAACGGCCATTCGATCGCGCGTTCCTGTTCAATTCCCAGAACGTTAACAAGCTCTCTTGCATTCTCAATCTCAAGACAGAGGAGGGGCGTCAAACGCTCCGGAAGCTCGCTGCAGTGGCCGACGTACTTATCTGCAACTTCCGGCCCGGCACGCTGGCCAAGCTGGGTCTGGGATATGATGAGCTTGCACGGATCAAGCCGGACATCATTGTCGCCGAGTTGCCCGCCTTTGGCCGGGAAGGGCCTATGTCACGGTATGCCGCACTGGGGCCGACCATGGAAATGGCGACCGGCATGTCCGCCATGATCGGCTATCCAAAAGGTCAGCCTGAAAATACGGGACCGTCTTACCTTGATCCCATCGGAGGGTTCAATGCCGCTGCCGCGATCCTGACGGCGCTGCACTATCGGCAACGGACAGGCCAGGGGCAATACATTGAAGTACCTCAGGTCGAAGCGGCGATGCAGTTCATCGGTGCCGAGCTTTTGCACGCAACGGAGACGGGGACAGATCCTGTGCCTGATGGAAACCATGTCGGGACCATGGTGCCACACGATGCCTTCCCTGCTCGTGGCGAGGATCAATGGGTTGTGATCGCGGCCCAAACCGATGAACAGTGGCGACGGTTGTGCGAAGTCATGGGCCACCCGGAACTCCTGGACGATGTTCGCTTTGCGTCGCTGGCCGGTCGTCGCGTTCATCAGGACGAGCTCACCAGGATCATATCCGCTTGGACCAGCAGCCGCGATAAAGACGACACTGCCAAGATGCTGCAGAACGTCGGCATCGCAGCGGCCCCTGTCGCCGATTCGGCTGATGTGGCGAGGAGCGAGTATCTGGCCCACCGGGGATTCTTCACCGAACTCGAGCATCCTGATGCTGGACGGCATCATCACCCAGGGCTGCCGATTCATCTAAGCGCTACTCCCGGCGATCAGCGGTCAGCCGCCCCCTGTTTCGGGAGCCACAATATGCTGATCCTCCAGGAGGTTCTGGCCCTCACTCGGCATGATATCTCCCACTTAGAGGCAAGCGCTGCCGTCGCCACAGTTCCCTTGCCGGATAGTTGATCTCATGAACAAGCGCCTCTCCTATCAAGCGGGCGAGTTCCCACGGACGTTGAGCCTCCAGATTCGTCTCGACGACGATCCTCGCTACAAGGGATCGATCCACGACGATGCAGTGGCCCGCGCCCGAGGCTATAAGGCTGCACTGGTACCTGGTGCCTTCATCTACGGTCATATCAGTCGTGTCGCGGTCGAGGCCTGGGGCAGGGACTGGGCCGAAAGAGGGGGCATGGGTGCGCGGTTCCGCCGCCCTGTGTACAACGGAGACACACTGAGAATATTCGCCACGAACCTTTCAGGTGGGCCTGAAATGCGTCGAGCTTCTATCAGTGTCGTTAACGAAGACGATGAAGAGGTAGCAACAGGTTGGGTCGGCTTGCCCGACTCGCCGGGGTCACCACCGAGCTTTTCGGATTTCAGGATCATTCCCCGGCCTGAGGTGCCTCCCGAGATATCACCAGGAGCACTTCGCCCCGGGCTGCCGGTCACTACCGCCGACAGAATCCTCAGTGAGACTGAGTTCCGCGCCTCCCTTCGGGCTTTTGGAGAACACCACCCCGTCTACGCTGAACCCGCTTTCGTGCATTCGGGCTGCCTGATGCGCATTGCCATGGGAGACACCAATAACAGCTTCCGGTTCCCCGCACCGATCGTTCTGGTCTCTGTAGAGGCCCGGCATTTCGCGCGCGTTCGCCCTGGTCAACGATTAGCGACTGTCGGCCGGATCACAGGAACCAGTCTCCGAAAAGGCAAATATTATTTCGAAAGCGAAGAGGTCGTGACTGCAAACGGCACCCCGGTCGCTCACTTCGCCCGATCTTCAATCTACGCCTACGAACCGGATCGTGAGTCGTCATGACGGATCAGGATAGATCAGGCGCAGGGATCACTGTTGCCGACCAAAACAGCGGGTGCATCAATGCCTATGATATTTTTTCCGAGCCGCTCGCATACGGATGCAAAGTAGGTCATACTCAATAAGATTGGGATCGCCAATGCGGAGCATACCGCATTCATGGAAACACCAGGAGGATGCTCTGAGCCGCAAAATCGGCAGGCATTATCACATTATTGCGTTCGCCAACCTGCAGAGGTCGGCTGGATCCCTGTTGCTGGGTCCGCGGCAGAAGCTACACGCCAGGGGCATGATAACGCGCCAAACGCGTCGCCTCTCAATGACGCGATGCATTCCAATCGATAGGCAGATATCGCTGTCGCTTCCCTTGGGTCTGCCATCGGCGCACTCGCCCAGACGGATCGGGGCGAGGAAATAGCCATGGCTACCGCCCGCCTCTGGTTAATGGACCTTTGTTCAAAACCGATCGCAGGCGGGCGGCCTTTGAAACGGCGCAATCCGTTAGACCCGCAGCGTCCATCGACTGCGAGGATTCACTCCAGCGCATGTCGTTTCCACTCGAGCGCCCGCCGGGTTCGCTCATCCGCAAAGCGACGCACCTGCTTCGATGTCGCCCAGTCTTCAGTTGAACAATCTGATTCTTAGGAAGGATAAACAACTTGTCGGCCCGCTCCCTCATCGCAAAAATCGACGCCTTTCAGGTTGCTTGGGATATCAACGATCCACCGGGGCGACGCACTGCGTTCGTCCGAGTAACGACTGCGGACGGCCTGGTCGGATACGGCGAGGCGTCTCCAATGATGGGCGGCGAGCATTCTCTCGGAGTCATTCGAGACTTCGCAGAATCGCTGATCGGCGCGGACGTGATGGATCAGGCGGTCCTTCAGGACCGGCTTCTGCATAAATACGTAAAGCTTGGGCCAGAAGGTGCTGTCACAGGGGCTTTAGCAGCGCTCGACATCGCACTCTGGGACATCAAAGGGAAATATTTTGATCAACCCATTTACAAGCTCTTGGGAGGGGCTTGGCGCACCGAAATTCCCTTTTATGCCTCTATCGGCGGGAATGCAGCGCGAACACTCGATGAGACAGTAAGAGTCGTGGAGGCTCGCTGGAAGGCGGAGAAGCCTGCTGCGATCAAAATTCGGTGGGATGGCGATCGAACCCGGCAAGACTACGATATTCCGGGCGACATTGCCAAAGCGCGCGCAGTTCGTAAGCTTGTGGGAGGCGACTTCCCACTGGCGTTCGATGCCAACAACCAATATTCAGTCGGGGGAGCGATCCGTGTTGGCCGGGCACTGGAAGAGCTGGGGTACCTCTGGTTCGAAGAGCCCGTACAACACTACAACGTACGAGCCATGGGCGAGGTTGCGCAACGCCTCGACATTACCGTGTCCGCTGCTGAGCAGTCCTATACTCTCCAGGCTGTCGTGGACATGATCAACGCCGGGGTACGCATGGTGCAGCCCGATATCGTCAAGATGGGTGGTATCACCGGCCTCATGCAATGTGCCGCGATTTGCCACGCTCATGGTGTGGAGTTGGTTCCTCATCAGACGCAACCGTTGATCGGTCACGCGGCCAATCTGCATGTACTCGCAACGATCATGCACCTGACCAAGCCCGCTGAGTTTGCCGATCCCTCCACGCGGATGCATGTTGCTTGCGCCAATCCGCTCAAGCCCGAGGAGGGAAAATTCATCGTACCGTCTGGCCCGGGTTTAGGACTGTCGATCATCGATAACGAACTGGACAGGCGCCGGGTCTGAAACCTGTCTTCAGGAGGAAAGCCAATGACGATAAAACGCCGAGAGTTTCTTCAACTTAGTGCCGCAACCATAGGCCTGACAGCGATTGGGGTCCGGACTGCCCGGGCGGCAAATCGTCCCGACGTCCTTCGTATCGGCATTGCCGCAAAAGGCCCGCGCACCAGCGACCCCAACCAAACAACGCAGGGATCGGATAATTGGGCGACGGAGCAAATTTACGAACAACTCGTTAGGCCCGAGGATGGCGATTTTGCAACCTCACCAAGCAAGTACGTTCCTACGCTGGCGACTGAATGGTCAACTTCATCAGACGCAAGGACCTGGACGTTCAAGCTGCGCCAAGGGGTTCAATTCCATAAAGGTTACGGGGAGATGACCTCTGACGATGTCGTTTTCTCGTACAAACGAGCCATCAAGGACGGCACCAATACGACAATTTTGTCCAATATCGCCGATGTCGTGGCAAAGGGGCCATATGAAGTCGAAATCACATTGAAATCGCCTGATGTGAACCTCCTCGGAACGAGCATATTCTCGAATAATACCTCTATCGTATCTCGGAAGGCCTACGACGCGATTGGAGAGAAGAAGTTCGCCACTGACGCGGTTGGGACTGGTCCTTACGAACTTGTTCGTTTCGACAGCCAGTGGGGTGAGGCCCTAAAGCGCCATGAAGCGTATTGGGGCCCTAAAGCCAAGATTCCCAATGTGGAGTGTGTCTTCATTGCAGACACCACGGCCCGCACTCTGGCCCTCCTATCAGGCGATGTCGATATGATCGAGGCTGTACGTGCCCCAGGATGGGTCGACTCAATGCTTCAACGCGATCCAACGTTGAAGTTCGACATGACTGCTCCTGGTTCCTTCAATACCTTGCATATCAATTTAAACCGCAAGCCATTCGACAATCTCAAAGTTCGTCAGGCGGTCATGTACGCAATCGACCGGCATGCTGTCGCGGACGCCCTGAAACCGATGGGCGGATTCATGGCAGGACTTCAGCCTGACTTCTTCCCGGCAGGATTTAAGACTGAGGAGCTGCCACCTGAGCTGCAATATAACTACGATCCAAAGAAGGCCAAGGCTCTGCTCGCCGAAGCGGGTTTTCCCAATGGCTTCGATTTCGACAGCAACTGCAGCCAGCGGGAAGATTATGCGTCGACCATGCTGATCGTGCAGGAGCAACTGCGGGCAGTTGGGCTGAGGATGAACCTGAAGATCGGCGACCACACCGCTTATCACGCGGATAATCGGAGTGACAAGAACACCTTGGCGATGCATTCGTCCAGTTATCCTCCGATACCGACCCAGCTCTATTTCCAGCAACTGTCGTCGAAGTCCGAGGTCAAGGCCGATGGCTCGGGCGGAGGAAATTACAGCCACTACGGTACGACGATCCCCGGGATCGACGCCCTCTTGGATAAAGCTCTGCAAGCAACCGATTACGAAACCTACATCGATAGTTGTAAACAGATTGAGCTGCAGGTGCTACGCGATCTCCCCTTGATTGGGCTCTCGACACTGTCGTTCACCGTAGCCCGTAACGCACGCGTCGACTTGGGGTATCCGGTGAAAAGCGGGTACGCTCGCTGGAGATTCCATCGCGCCACCAAGACCGCTTGAGCGAAAACACCGAGGCAAAGAGGGTGCGCACGTCATGAACCGCTACCTGCTTCTCAGACTTGCTGACGCCGTTCCAACGGTTTGGCTCGTCCTTACCCTCGTGTTCATTGCGATGCGCATCCTGCCGGGCGACCCAGCGCTAGCGGCGCTTGGCGACATGGCGCAGCCGGAGCAACTGGCTGCGTTCCGGGAAAAAATGGGGCTGAACGTGCCCCTATGGCAGCAATACATCAATTTTCTGGCTGGAGTTCTGACCTTAAACCTCGGTGATTCGTACATGAACGGCTCGTCGGTGCTCGATTTGATCGGCCGGAACCTTCCGTACACGATCGAGCTGACGGCAGTCGCGATGGTCTTCGGGATTGCGGCGGGCGTACCGCTTGGTGTTCTCGCCGCGGTCAATCGCAACAGACTACCAGATTCTGGAGTGCGAGCATTCTCGCTGCTCGGATATGCAATACCGGACTTCTATTTAGCGGCCTTGCTGCTCATCGTCTTCGCACTGAATCTCCGATGGTTCCCGATCAACGGCGTAGGGGAAGGCTTCGTCGACCGAATGCACCACATTGTATTGCCGGCGCTCACTCTAACGCTCGTCAAGGCCGCCTTCATTGGTCGACTAACGCGAACCTCGCTTCTCGAAGTGTTCGGCAAGGACTACATTCGCACGGCGCGCGCGAAGGGAGCGCGCGAACCCAGGGTCATCTATCGGCACGGCCTACGTAATGCTCTTCTCCCACTTTCGACCGGAATGGGGTTGAGCCTGCTTGCCACACTTTCCGGTTCCGTTGCCGTCGAACTCGTTTTCAACAGGCCCGGAATCGGCAGGCTTCTCATTCAGGCAATCAACGAGCGTGACTACGGTGTCATTCAGGGCGGCGTGATCGTCTTCGCGATGATGGTCGTCTTGATCAATCTGCTGATGGACCTCCTCTACATCATCATTGATCCACGCATTCGGGTAACGTCATGAGCATGTCTTCCGACCCGGTGGTCTTGCCGCCCCTGCAGACTGATGCTGTGCCACTTGTGCCAGTGACGCCTGGGGTAAGCGTTCTCCTCCGCCAAATGGTGCTTAACCGGCCTTCAACCGTATTCGCACTCGCGATTGTGGCCGCGTTCATTGCGGTTGCGGTGCTCGCACCGTGGATAGTTCCCTACGATCCGCTGGCTCAAAGCGTCCTCAAGATCAATAAATATCCGTCCGCACAGCACTGGCTCGGCACCGATCAATTTGGGCGCGATGTGCTGTCGCGGATGATCCAGGGATCGCGGAATTCACTGCTTTTTGGAATGATCTCTCCCGCGCTGGCAGCGGTCGTCGGCACGACTCTGGGCGTTGTGGCGGGATACTTCGGCGGGCTGACGGATCGGATCATCAGCCGACTTGTCGACCTGCTGCTCTCGTTCCCGGAGTTGCTTTTGGCGATCATGATCGCAGCAGTTCTTGGGGGCGGCTTCTGGAAGATCATTGCGGTTATCAGCGTAGCCTTCGTGCCCGGATTTGCGCGGGTGGCGAGAGCCTCAACACTTGCTGTTAAGCAGGAGTCCTATATCGAGGCGGCTGTCGCTGTCGGCGTGAGCACCCCGGTCATCATCTTCCGTCACATCGTGCCAAACATTGCGGCGCCGATTGTAGTCCTGATGACACTCTGGGTCGCATCAGCCATCCGGTTGGAAGCATCGTTGAGCTTTCTCGGAATTGGCACTCAGGCGCCGAACCCAAGTTGGGGAAACATCATCCGTGATGGGCTCAACAACCTGTTCGGCTCTCCGTGGCCCATCATCAGTGCCGGCTTCGCGATAACATGCGTCGTACTTTCCTTTAACCTGATGGGCGACGCCGTCCGCGACATGCTCGACCCGGAGACAGCCCCATGAACTCGTTGGTGCGTCCTCAACACGCTGGAATGTCATCAGTCATCCCGCCGTTACTCAGAGTCAAGGATCTTGCGGTAGAGTTTGGGTCGCGAGCCAATCCAATCCGGGTCATTGATGGCGTGAGCTTCGAGATCGGCGCAGGCTCGGTCGTCGGGATCGTCGGAGAGTCCGGATCGGGCAAGTCGATCACCTCGTTGGCTATCATGGGCTTGATCCCGTCACCACCCGGACGGGTCGCGGCCGGTCGAGTGGAGTTCGACGGGATCAATCTTCTTGAACTACCTCGAGCCAAACTGCCCGATATACGCGGGCGCGACATTGCTATGATCTTTCAGGAGCCCATGAGTTCGCTGAACCCGGTCATGACAATCGGCGACCAGATTGGGGAGGCCATAAAGCTACACGAGCGAACGACCCGCGAGGAGCGGCGCTCTCGCACGATCGACCTCCTGCGCCTCGTTGGTATGCCTGATCCTGACAAGCGCCTCGCAGCCTATCCGCATCAGTTCTCTGGAGGCATGCGCCAGCGCGTCATGATCGCGATGGCGGTTGCTTGCAATCCGAAACTCCTAATTGCCGATGAGCCAACCACAGCGCTTGATGTGACGATCCAAGCGCAGGTATTGGAGCTGATGAAGAAGGTCCGGCGTGAGCTCAACACTGCTATACTGTTAATTTCACATGACCTTGGGGTGGTCGCCGACATAGCAGAGCGGGTTATTGTCATGTATGCCGGCCGAGTTGTGGAAGATGGCGACGTTCGGTCGATTTTCCGCCGGCCAGGCCATCCCTATACACGTGGACTTCTTCGGTCGGTGCCAAGGCTTCGGGATGATCAGCAGCGTCTATACCAGATACCCGGATCAGTGCCGCTGCCAGGTACGATCAAGGAGGGATGTCCCTTCGTAACGCGCTGTCCAGATCGGATAGAGAAGTGTGCGAGACAGACACCGCCACTGTTCACGCTTGGACCTAGTCAGAGGGCAGCCTGCTGGGTGAGCGCTGGAGATATGGCATGATACCGATCCAAAGTGAGGCCGAGTTCCTTGCGGTCAGAGATCTAGGCAAGACCTTTAGTGGCCGAAGCGGGTTCATGAAGGGCGCTACTCCTCCAGTGCGAGCTGTCGATGGGGTGACATTCAGCATCCGGCGCGCCGAGACATTGGCACTTGTTGGCGAGTCCGGTTGTGGCAAATCCACTCTCGGCAGGCTTCTGCTGCGGCTGATTGAGCCGTCTGACGGAGACGTTCGCGTCGACAACAAGAGTTTGATGAGCCTCGCTTCTCACGAAATGCGGGCGATGCGGTCTCGGATGCAGATGATCTTTCAGGATCCCTATGGGTCGCTGAGCCCAAGACGCTCCATCGCGCAAATTATTTCGGAGCCGCTGGAAGTGTTCGGAATTGCAAAGACCAGAAGCGAACGGCGCGATCGGGTTGCCGAGCTTTTGACGCAGGTCGGCCTTTCTCCTTCGTTCATGGATCGTTACCCGCGTCAGTTTTCCGGCGGGCAGCGCCAGCGCATCGGCATAGCCAGAGCGATTTCACTAAACCCGGAATTTATCGTAGCAGATGAGCCTGTCTCGGCACTCGACGTCTCGGTACAAGCTCAGATTGTCAATCTGATGCAGGACCTTCAAGAGAAGAGACGGTTCGCCTATTTGTTCATCGCCCACGATCTCTCGGTGGTGCGTCACGTCGCCGATCGCGTGGCAGTGATGTACCTCGGAAGGATCGTAGAGTTGGGGCCGAAGAACCGCGTTTACGATCAGCCAAGCCATCCGTACACTCAAGCTCTGCTATCTGCGGTTCCTGAACCTGATCCTGACGCACCCAAGAAGCGCATTATTCTCATGGGCGACGTTCCAAGTCCTGCCAATATTCCGAGTGGCTGCAGTTTCCACACACGGTGTCCCATCGCATCCTCAATCTGTCGAAGCGAGCGACCTCCGCTCGCCGAGACCACCCCGGGACACTACGCAGCCTGTCACTTCGCCAAACCTAATCCTATTCCGGCGTAAGAACCTACCGAACCTGAATGTGGTCGCATAGCCTCCAATTCCGTGCCTCTGCATGTCCACTTTGGTCGCGGATGCGCCAAACCTTAGCTGTCAGCGACCTGTTGATATGAGCTATTATCCTTAGAGCATTTCGAAGTATGCCAGCACCATAGCTCATATCACATAGTCCTTCGTCGACCCCATTGAATGTGGCTCCCCGCCAGCGAGAGGAATGAAATGGCTGACACCTTCGAAGCCTTTGTGATCGAGGATGCCAACGGCAGGACAAAAGGGACGTTCAGGAACCTCACGCTCGAGGACCTTCCCGACAACGACGTGCTCGTCGAGGTCGCCTACTCCACCGTGAACTACAAGGATGGTCTGGCCGTCACCGGCAAGGGAAGGATTGTGCGCCGGCTGCCCATGGTGGCGGGCGTTGATCTGGCCGGAACGGTGATCGAGTCCCGCTCGCCCGATTGGAAACTTGGTGACAAGGTGATCGTCAATGGTTGGGGCATGTCGGAGACGGTCTGGGGCGGCTACAGCCGTTTCCAACGCCTGAGGCCCGAATGGCTAATCCGCTTGCCGGAGAGCTTCACGCTGGAAGAGGCGATGGCGATCGGCACCGCGGGCCACACAGCGGCGCTGTGCGTGGATGCGCTGGAGGACTGGGGCGTCGTGCAGTCGACTGGCAAGGAGGTTCTGGTTACGGGCGCTTCGGGCGGCGTTGGTTCCATGGCGGTGGCGCTGCTCGCCCAGCAGAAATATTCAGTGGTCGCTTCCACCGGCCGGCCGGAGACGCACGACTATCTGCGCAGCCTCGGCGCGGTGGGCTTCATCAATCGTTCGGATCTGCTTGAGAAGGGACCTTCCCTGCAGAAGGAGCGCTGGGGCGGTGTGATCGACTCGGTTGGCGGCCAGACTCTGGTGAACGCGCTCTCGCAGACCGTCTATGGCGGTGCTGTTGCGGCCTGTGGCTTGGCCGGCTCGGCTGACCTCCCTGCCTCGGTGTTTCCATTCATACTGCGCGGCGTGACGCTCATCGGCATCGAGTCGTCGCATGCGCCGCAGGCCCAGCGCGACGCGGCCTGGGCACGCCTCGCTCGTGACCTTGATCCGGCGAAGCTGAGGACGATGTACGAGGTCTACCCCTTCAAGGCCCTGCCGGAACTGGCGGACGGGATCTTGGCCAACCGGATTCGAGGTCGTATCGTCATTGATCTCAGGGCGTGAGATTCCACTCCCGGATCCCAGCGTCTGGCAATCAGCGTTCTTGCGCCACCTTCCCAGAGCGCAATTTCCACTCGGCCGACATGAAGCCGGGACGCTAATGGCCTAACACGCGATCACGAATGCGTGCAGGCCGCTTGCCACGCCTTTTGCGCCGTTGACGGGAACTCCTGCAAAGCGATCGTGTGGGAGTCTGACTAACCCGGTGCCGCGCCGGGCCTCAGCCCTGGAGGGTACCCATGCGATTATCCCTGATCGGAGCCTTCTTCGCTCTGGCGACGCTCCCGACCCTAGCCCAAACTCCCGAAGGAACACCCACCCGTATCCGCGGGACGGTCGCAGGCGTTGAGGGGCAAACCGTCATGGTCAAGTCCGCAGCGGGGCAGGATGTGCCCGTCACGATGGCGGCGGACGCGAGGATCACTGGTGTGGTGAAGCGGAGCCTCTCGGACATCAGGGCGGGAGATGCCATTGCCTCAACATCCGTGCGAGGCTCTGACGGCAAGCTGCATGCTTTGGAACTGCACTTCCTGCCGCCGGGCGCCAACGAGGGCCAGTTTCCGACCGATCTCGCCCCCGGTAGTCTCATGACCAACGCGGCGGTTGCAGGCATTGCGGCGGCGCCACAAGGGCAGGTGTTGCGGGTGACCTACAAGGGCCAGGAGGCGGAGATCATCGTTCCGCCGGATGTGCCCGTAGTGGCGTTCGTGCCGGCGGACATGAGCCTGGTGAAGCCTGGGGCTGCGATCATCGTCTCCGGTGTGAGAAAGCCTGATGGTTCTGTGGTGGCGACCCGCGCCACCCTGGAGAAGGATGGCGTCAAGCCACCGATGTGATCTGGGTCAGGTCCTCATCGCCCGACATAGAGAGGTTGTCATGAGCAAACTCGCAACGTTTGTCCCGCTTCTTGGATTGCTTCTGTTCGCGTCGGGACCGGCTGGTGCCCAGACTGACTATTCCGAGGTCGAGATCAAGACCACGGAACTCGGCCATCGCACCTTTATGCTCGAGGGAGCCGGCGGCAACATCACTGTGGCGGTGGGTGAGGGCGGCATCATCATGGTCGACGGCCAGTTCGCGCCGCTGCACGACAAAATCAAGGCAGCGATCGCCGCCGTGTCAAAGGAGCCGATCCGCTACCTCGTCAACACGCATTTCCATGGCGACCACGCCGGCGGCAACGAGGGCTTCGCCAAGGACGGTGCGGTCGTGACGGCGCATGAGAATGTCGCCAAGCGTCTGAGCGCCGGCACCACCAACGGACTGACGGGCGCCACGACCCCGCCCGCGCCGGAGGGCGCGGTCCCGACCAAGACCTACACGACGGAAATGACCCTGCAGGTCGGCGGGCGGGAGGCGGTCCTGAAGCACCTCGACAATGCCCATACTGACGGTGACACCTACGTGTACTTCCCCGACGCGAACGTCCTAAGTAGATCGCCAAAAGTTCTGCAACAGCTTTCTGAGCCAGAAGTGTTTGGAGGCCATGCCGGCCTTGCGACATGCCTGCTGCGGCGTCAGCGTCAGAACCCAGGCCGCGGCAGTGGCGGCCAGGGCATTGGCAATGCGAGAAGCATGGTGGAAAAGGCCATCGGACTTGGCGCAAGCTCCACTTGGCTGTTGACCCCGACACCGGTGAAATCGTCGCCCCGGAGTTGACCAGCACCGAAGACGGCGATGCCTCATAGGTCGGACCTTTGCTCGATCAGATCTCAGGCCCGATCGCTTTGGTCACGGCTGATGGCGCAGCATATGATGGCGAGCCAGTCTACCGCACCCTTGCCGCGCGGGATCCTGCTGCGGCTGTGATCATCCCACCGCGCTCAACAGCAGTGCCGAGCAACACGGCCGAGACGGCGCCCACGCAACGCGACCGTCACCTCCAGGTAATCCAAGAACGTGGTCGGCTCGGCTGGCCGAAGGCCGTCAACTACAGCCGGCGGTCCTAGGGCGAGGTGGCGATGATGCGCTACAAGGCTTTGATTGGTCGCCGCCTCCACGCCCGGACTCTGCCAACACACAAGACCGAAGTCGCTGCTGCCGGCAAGGTCATCAACATCATGACCCACCTTGGCATTCCTGTGTCCCAGCGCATCGTCTGAAGCCCTGCGCCAGGGGATGAACGCGTCCCACCGCTGAATTGCGCACCAAAGTCGCATAACTATGCCTAATCGTCCGGGTCTCGGCTTTGATCTTAACCATGCGGCCCTGGAGAACTCACGGTAGCTGGATGGTACGATCTGCACGAGTGAAACTTGGGTATAAGGTAGAGAGACCGCCTCCGGCTGCGTAAGCATTCACAGGCCATGTGTTCCGGGCCGCGATAGCTGCTCCGGAACAGCAGGTACCAGTGCACCGCCCGCAGGATGAGAAGGCGTTGAATGGGTTATTGTTATTCTTCTTCACTGTCAGCCCCTCTCACCTCCTCCTGTCGTAGCTCAGGTCGAGCACGCTTCAAAGCTGCAACAGATCCCGAGTTCAGCCGGGTAGCGATGGCGAGCACAACACGGGTGACGGATCCTCTTCATCCATCACTTATATCTCATCCTGGTCACCCTCTGGTTAAACTGACGGCGCCCTCTTGACATAGGTCAGCGTTTGCAACGCAACCATCACAGCAGCTTGTGTTGGAATCAGGGGGTTTCGTGACGTCAATTCGAGCAGAAACGGTGGATCTCCCACTTGCGCTCGCTAGACGATGTGCCGCTCTCCGCAGCGGAGAGATGACCATGATGGAATTCAGGCCGCTGTCGGACTTGTTGTGCCGCGTGGGCGAAAGCCCTGTTTGGGACGAGCGCCGGAATGCGCTTTTCATTTGCGATATTCCCGGCCCCTCTCTTCATCTCATAGACTTTGAGGGAACAATTCGCGGGACATGGTCGTTCAATGCGCCTGTCGCCTCGGTAGGCTTGGCGGAGAGCGGCCGCGTCGTGATCGCGCTGGGACGGGATGTGATCGTATTCAATCCTGACAATGGAAGCATGAACCTGCTGGCGCGGACTCCGGAGCCCGAGACGAACCGCCTGAACGACGGCAAGGTCGGGCCTGATGGCCGCTTTTACGTCGGCGGCATGGATACCAGTCCGCAGAAGGACTCCATTGCCTCGCTTTATAGGGTTTCTGCGGACGGGAGCATTGAGCGGCTTGTGCAGGACCTGCAGATATCGAACGGGCTTGCCTGGTCACCGGATGGAAAGCGAATGTATCACAGCGACACCCGGGGCCCATGGATCGACTGCTACTCCTTCGATCCCGAGCAGGGTTCGATCTCCGGGCGCCGGCGCTTCGCCGACTTGAACGATGTAACCGGAAAGCCTGACGGAGGAGCATGCGACCAGGCTGGAAATTATTGGTGCGCCGGCGTGACGGCAGGAGTTCTCAATCGTTTCTCGGAGGACGGCGAACTGCTCGCATCCCACCCTCTTCCTCTGAGGGCGCCAACCATGCCGTGCTTCTGTGGTCCCGGCTTGAACCTGATGATCATCACGTCGATCAGCGACGGAGTCCCGGATCTGCAGCCGAACGGCCTTGATGGGCGTGTGCTGATCGGTCCTGCACCGGCTGCCGGTGTTCCGGTCGCGCGCATGCGCGGCATTTAGATCCAGAAGGAGGCGAACGATGTTGCCGGGTACGGATTTGCTTCGCATCCGGAATGCGGCAGCGTCAGCGCAGAAGGGATTGCCCGCCGTCGATCCAGATCGGTGTGCCCGTAATGTGCTTGGCTTGCGGTGACGACAGGAACATGATGGCTTGAGCGATGTCGTCGGGCTCCCCAGGACGGCCTCCGCTGATGGGAATGTCGCCTTCGGGCCAATGAACTGGGATAGCCGCTTCTATCGTGTTGCGCTTGACGGTGCTGTCGCCGATGGATGTGCTGATCTGCCCCGGACAGACTGCATTCACGCGAATACGATGCTTGGCCAGTTCCAGCGCAAGCTGCTGAGCCATCGCGAATTGTGCGGCCTTTGTCGCGATGTAGGCGGTTGCCCCGGCGGTCGTGAAGATGCGGGTTCCGTTCATCGATGACACGATGACAATGGATCCGCCGCCGTTCTGCTTCAGATAAGGAACCGTCAGGTGAAGGGTGTTGTATGTACCTGTCAGGTTGACCGAAATCGTCTTGTGCCATTCATCCGGCTGGAGATCGTCGATCGGGGCCCATACGCCGTTGATGCCAGCATTGGCGACGACGATATCCAGCCTTCCGCTTGCTTCCAGAAGCAAGGCGAGGCCGCTGCGTACCTGCTCGAAATCCGAGATGTCCGCCAATGCGAAACGGGCTTTGCCGCCTGTCTGCTCGATTTCGCTGCAAAGCGCCACCAACTCGGCCTCAACGATGCCGAGAGCCAGGATCTCGGCACCTTGAGCTGCCAGAGCCTTCGCAGACGCCTTCCCGATCCCCGATCCGGCACCGGTGACGAGGGCGATTTTCCCGTTTAGCATGAGCGTGCTCCAGGGGATGTGACGAGACGAGAAGACTTAGAGGCGTTCACCGGCGGATGTGAACAGCGAGACTTGAGACGGCTGCACAAAAACATCCGTCGCCTGGTTCACCGGCACCACCACATCCGTGGACATTCGTGCCGAAAAGGGAGTTCCCGCCACCCGGCCCCACAGCAGATTGTCGGAACCCATCGGCTCCAGGAGATTGAAGACGGCGTTCAGTTTCTCCCCACTGGTTGTCTGCGAGAGGCTGATCTGTTCTGGTCTTACACCCAGGCTTGCCGGCGTGCCGTCCATAGGCCTTGAACGGAATGGGTAGTCCTGCATATTGATCGTGGGGCCATCCGGTATGGTGAAGGTGATAGAGTCGTCTCGCACTTTTAATGCGCCGTCCAGGAAGTTCATCGTCGGAGAGCCGACGAATTCTGCCACGAAACGATTCCTGGGATTCCTGTAAATCTCGTGCGGCGTATCAAACTGCTGAATCACGCCACCATGCATGACCGCAATCCGGTCGGCCAGTGTCAGCGCCTCAATCTGATCATGAGTGACGAAGATCATCGTCGTGCCCAGCTCCTGATGGAGCCGTTTCAGTTCGACCCGAAGTTCGGTTCGCAACTTCGCGTCGAGGTTTGACAAGGGTTCGTCAAAGAGGAAGACCCCGACATCCCGTACAAGGGCGCGGCCGATGGCGACCCGCTGCCTCTGGCCGCCCGAGAGTGCCGAGGGGTAGCGCTTGAGCAGGGGCTCGAGATGCAGGATTCTTGCAGCCTTGGTAACACGGCTTGCGATTTCATCTCGCGGCATGCCGGCCATCCTCAGGCTAAAGGAAAGATTTCCCTCGACCGTGAGGCGTGGGTAGAGCGCGTATGACTGGAACACCATGCCGATACTGCGGTCGCTGGGCTCCTCCCAAGTCACGTTGCGGCCGCCGATCCAGATTTGGCCGTTCGAGACCTCGGTGAGCCCAGCGATGGCGTTCAACAGGGTCGACTTGCCGCAGCCGGATGGGCCAAGGAGCACGACGAACTCGCCGCTCTCAATATCCAGGTTCAGCCCCTCAAGGACTTTGACGTTGTGGTAGCGAATGTCGATGTTGCGAATGGAAACGTTGCTCATCTTCAACCCTTGATCGCGCCGGCAGCAATGCCCCTGACGAACCAGCGTCCTGATACGAAGTAGATCAGAAGCGGAACGAGAGCCGTGAGGATCGTCGCAGCCATATTGACGTTGTACTCGATCTCTGCACCGGACGGGGCCACGATGTTGATCAGTTGAACTGTCATCGGCCGGTTCTGAAGGCCGCCGAAAACGACGCCCAGCACATAATCGTTCCAGATGCCTGTGACTTGAAGGATCAGAGCAACCGCGATCATGGGCGTCGACATCGGTAGGATAAGATAGAAGAAGATCTGAAAGAACCCGCCGCCGTCAATGCGTGCCGCCTTGAACATCTCCTGTGGCAGGCTCGCATAGAAGTTGCGGAACACGAGGGTCATGACCGGGAGCCCGAAGATGACATGCGCCGTCACGAGGGCCAACATCGAGCTGTTCATGTTCAGGAAAGAGAACGTGCGGACGAGAGGATAGAGGAAGATCTGGTAAGGCATGAAAGCCCCGAAGAGAATAACTGCGAAGAGAACATTCCCGTGCTTGGCCCGCCAGAATGTCAGGGCATAGCCCGTGAGCGAACCCACGAAAATCGAAGCGATGACGCTGGGAACCAGGATGCGGACCGAGTTCCAGAATCCGATGCTGATGCCGCCGCATTCGAGGCCGGTGCATGCGCTTGACCAGGCCTTTATCCAGGGTGCGACCGTCCATATCTCTGGAGTGGAGAAGATGTTGCCGAGGCGCACTTCGTCCAATGTCTTGAAGGACGTAATGAACATGACGTAGATCGGCAGAAGAAAGAATGCCGACGCCATGATCAGGAAAGCATAGAGGCCGATCCTGCCGGGGGACAGGCGCTTTGGGCGCGTGCCGAAAGGCTCGGCGCGTCCTTTCGCCGATGTCTGCGCCACTTCGGGAGCCAGGGACCTCGTGGAAGCAAGATCGCTCATTTTGCCCTCGGTGCCGTCGAACGGAAATATTCGAAGTAGAGCCAGGGAGCCAGAACGCTCAAGACAGTGATCAGAAGGACTGTTGCGCCCGCCGCAGCCAGCCCGATGTTCTGACGAATGAATAAGTTGTCCATCACGAACTTCGCCGGAACCTCGGAGGCGATTCCAGGCCCCCCGCCTGTCAATGCGACAACCAGGTCATACAGCTTGACCACACCCAGTGCGAGCAGAACGACGGCGGTGATAATGTTCGGCCGGAGGAGGGGCAGGACGATATGCAAATAGACTCGCCATGTCTTGATACCATCGACCCGGGCGGCATTCCAGAGATCACGATCAATTCCGCGCAGGCCCGCGAGCATGATTGCCATGACGAGCCCTGCCGCGTGCCACACGGCCGCCAGGACCACGCAGTAGATCGCGGTCTCGTTTTGAGCGATCCAGTCGAACTGGAAATTGCTGAACCCCCAGCTTCGAACGGTCTTTTGAACGCCGAGTTCTGGGTTGAGGATCCATTGCCAGATGAAGCCCGTCACGATGAAGGAGATAGCGTAAGGATAGAGCAGAACTGTCCGGAAGGCGCCTTCGCCGCGTACGTGCTTGTCGAGCGCAATGGCCAAGAGCAGGCCAAGGATAAGGGATGCCAGGATCATCAGGCAGCCGAAGATCACCATGTTCTGAAGTGAGACGATCCAGCGTGTGGTGCCAAACAAGCGCGCATACTGATCGAGACCGGCAAAACGGGCGACCGGCAGCATTTTGGACTCAGTCAGGGAAATCCCGATCGTCCATAACATCGTCCCCACGTACCCGAGCATGGCGATGACGGTCGCAGGCGCAAGACCGACATAGACCGCCCATTGAATTGAACTTCGCTTCAGCATGGAGCAGCTACCTTCGGTGATCGAAGCAGGATCGGTGTCCGCGGAGCCACTTGAGGTGCGGCCCCACGGAACGGTCGCTTCACTTCTTGAAGTTCGCCACTACCGCAGCGTACTTCTCGGCGAACTGCTCGGGCGTCATCGTCTTACTTGCCCAGAACTCGACGTTTACGTCCTGAAGCGAGTTCAACATATCCGGAGTTGCCAGCCAGTCAGGTCCAGGTAGTTGCTTCTTGGGATCCTTGAGCACGGACATGCCGATCTGAGCACAGGCGTCGAGGCCGTTCACATCGACATCGGTCCGGACCGGGAGAGATCCTTTCTTTGCATTGAAGGCAAGCTGCACGTCCTTGGACAGGAGCAGCTTCGCCAGAACATCCTGGGTCTTGTCGAGCTCGGGCTTGTTGGTAACCGGCATGACGAAGACGTTGCTGTCGCTCAGAAACGTCTGATCGCCCATGCCGAGCACGCAGCCGTACTCCTTGCCAGCGGTGAGGCCCGCGAGATTGAACTCTCCCTTCTCCCAGTCTCCCATGATGTGCATGCCGGCGGTGCCCTTGATGATCATGGCCGCAGCTTCGTTGAAGCTCCGGTTGGGGCTGCCCGGGTCGACGTAGTCGCGCAGCTTGCTGAAGGTCGAAGCCGCAGCGAGGAACTCGGGCGACTTGACGGCTGATGCGTCCTTGTCGCGCATGATCTTCAGGTACAAGTCCTTGCCGCCTCTGCCGACGAGAACGCCATTGAAGAGCTGGTTGATCCATGGAGGTTGCGCGCCGACTGCGAGGGCGATGACCCCCGAGGACTTCAGTTTGTCGGCGTTTGCAAAGAACTGCTCCCAGGTCGTTGGCTCCTTCAGGTCGTTCTTGGCGTAGATCGCCTTGTTGTACCAAAGCCAGTTCGGGGTCTGGATGCTGACCGGAACCGCATAGATGTGTCCGTTGCGGCTGACAGCTTTTAGGACATCGGGCGGAAGTACAGCTTTCCAATCTTCCACTTCCGCGATAGCATCCAGGTTTCTGAGCAGGCCTTGATCGACCAGCTCTTCGAACTGACGTCCTGCATTCATCTGCATCATGGTCGGTGGATCGCCCGCCACGACACGGTTGATGCCGATCGAGCGCGCCTGATCCGGATTTGCGATGGCGTTATCGACCCATTGGCCGCCCGCGGCCTTGAAAGCCTCCGCGAAGACCTTCACTCCGGCGGCTTGGCCACCGGAAGTCCACCAGTGGAGGACCTCTGCCTTCATGGGTTGCTGTGCGTAGCTGGTAGACGTCAGGGCCAAGGCCAGAGTGCTGGCGCCTAGGAATGCTGCAAGAAAGCGCTTCACGTTTTCCTCCCTCATATGCGGATGCCTCCGGTCTTTGCCGGATGGAGTTCTTGAGTGCGCCCCGCTAACCCGTGGGTATGTCCATCTGTTCAATAGAGAACAGCTCTGCGCCCCATTTGATATTAGGTAAACGACGGTTAATCCGTCAAGACTCAGTTAGGATATACTTGTTTCCCGACTTGAAAATTTAGGTGCCATCCAAGGGTAGGCACATGAACGTTACCGAAGTTCAGGAAGCGCGAATAAATAGAATACAATCTGTGGCTGAGATTGCGGCGCTCGCTGCCCCTACAGACGGCAATGGGCGCTTGCCGATATTGGAAGCAAATCCGGCAGGCGGGATAGACAAGCCCGTAACCTGGGAAGCAGAGAAAAGCTACAGATTGTGCGCAGCGAGTTCTTTCGAGATCGCCTTCGCAGTATTGCAGACGGCTGTTCTCAGCTTCGCAATTCGGGTGTCGTCACCGGTGCTCAGGAACGGAATGCTGACGGCAGCAACAGTGTCCCCACGCTTGTTCTGCACGGGCGCTGCAACGGCAACAACACCTGGAGAATATTCGCCGTTGTCAAAGGCCCAGCCTTGCACGCGGACCTGCTTCAACTCCTTTGCGAGCTTGCGCGGATCGGAGATGGTATGATCGGTAAATCTTTCGAGCGCCGATTTCAGCACGCGGTTGACTTCCTCCTGGCTCAAGTGAGCAAGGAGCACTCTGCTGGCGGCTCCTGCATGAAGCGGTAACCTGCGACCCGGTTTGATGTTCAGCCCGTATTCGCCGGACCCCTGAACGGTCGCCACCACAAGCACTCCGTCGCCGTCCCTGATTGAGAGTTTGCTGGCCTCTCCGGTCGAGAACGAGAGGCGCTCAAGGTGGGGGGTTGCAATCCCGGCCAGATCCGAACTGGAGCCGATGGATACGTTCGCTGCAAGAGAGAGGAGGCGAGGACCAAGGACATAGGCTCCCGACAATCCCCTGCGAACGATCTCGCGGGCTTCCAGTGTGTTGAGGATCCGATAGACCGTAGAACGAGGCGTTTCGAGAAAGTCGCTCAACTCCCGAATGTTCGCGCCATCCGGGCGGCGCTCGATGATCTCAAGAATATCGAGCATGCGCTCGATCACGGGCACATGGTTTCCTTCGCGTCGTCCGACCGCAATTTCATTTGTCTTCATGCTCGTGAGCACCTGTCTGATCGAAATTCACGAACGCACCTTCGCCGACACTTCTGCGGCCAAGTTGTGCCCTGTTCCCAATGTCTTTGCCTCCTCATCAGCTGCTGATCAAGAGGATCTCTCGGGAGTTCCAATGTTGCACGTGGTTTCGGCATCGGATCCTCCCGGTTGAGGGGGCGGAAGCGGACGTCACATTCCCGATTGACAGGACGGTAAAATATCTGAAAGCTGTGGTTAGAACAAGACCTAATCAAATGGGAACAAGGCGGCAATTTCCTCTTGGGGTTGCTGTCGCCGGTTACTCGGAAGGGAGAACAAATGTCTCAAGCCCAGACGAATGGTTTTCGCATCATGCACACGATGATCCGTGTCGGGGACCTGGACCGATCGATCAATTTTTATTCCAAGCACTTCGGCATGTCCGTCGTCAAAAAAGTGGATGTTCCCGAGGCGCAATATACGAATGTATTTATTGGCTACGGAGATGAAAACTCCGATCCCATGATCGAATTGACCTATAACTACGGAACGACCTCCTACGATCCCGGTAAGGGATTCGGCCATATCGCGATCGGCGTTAGGGACATCTATGCCGTATGCGATGCACTGAAGGCCGAGGGCATCAGGATCGTTCGCGAGCCAGGTCCGGTGAAGTTCGGCACCGTGCATATCGCTTTCGTCGATGATCCGGACGGCTACCGCATCGAGCTTATCGATATCGATACCGGCGACTATGCCAACGCGGACCGCCGTTAGATCCTTGCGAGCGACAGAGCCGGCTTTGCTGAACAGAGCGAAGATCCTGGGCCGAGCCAGCTGATGCGCCCGTCGGTCCCAAATGCTGGGAATGATCAAGTGCCACGTTACGAACGCTCGGAAATCGGGGTGCGTGGAGGAGGAAGATCTGAATGACATTCGTCGAAATTGACCGTGTCAAAAAGTCCTACGGTTCTCTCGAGATTATTCACGGCGTCGATGTTCGCATCGATAACGGCGAGTTCGTCGTTCTCGTCGGCCCCTCTGGTTGCGGAAAATCAACGCTCCTGAGGATGACGGCAGGCCTGGAGAACATCAGTGGCGGTGAAATCCGGATCGGTCGGAAGGTGGTCAACGATCTTCCTCCCAAAGACCGTGACATTGCGATGGTCTTTCAGAATTATGCGCTCTACCCGCACATGACCGTCGCACAGAACATGGGCTTTTCACTCAAGCTCAGAAAAACGCCGCCTGCCAAGATCGATGCGAAGGTGAGGGAAGCCGCCGACATTCTCGGGCTTCGCCCCCTCCTTGACCGGTACCCGAGGCAGCTCTCGGGCGGGCAGCGCCAACGCGTCGCCATGGGACGGGCGATCGTACGCAATCCTCAGGTTTTCCTCTTCGATGAGCCGCTCTCCAATCTCGACGCCAAGCTGCGCGTCCAGATGAGGGCCGAGATCAAGGCGCTTCACCAGCGTCTTCACACGACGACCATCTACGTGACCCATGATCAGATCGAAGCGATGACCATGGCCGACAAGATCGTCGTCATGCTGGATGGTCGCGTCGAGCAGATGGGTGCGCCCTTGGAGGTTTACGATCGTCCCGCCAGCCAGTTTGTCGCCGGCTTCATCGGATCGCCCGCCATGAACTTCCTGTCCGGCCAGATCGAAACCTCCAGCGGCACGAGTATCGTTACGAAGGACGGAACGCGCATTCCCATTTCCGGCTTCTCCCGCATTTCGGAGGGGCAGGAGGTCACCCTGGGTATCCGGCCGGAACATCTTGAGGTTGTTCCGCCGGGGACCGCCGGTGCATTCTCCTCCGAGATTCTGGTGGTGGAGCCGACGGGCTCGGAGACAATGATCTCGGCGAATGTCGCAGGCGCACAGATGGGGGCGGTTCTTCGAAGCCGGCGTCACTTCGCGGCAGGCGATCGCATCGGGCTCCGTCCCGAGCCAGGAAGGCTTCATCTATTCGACCCGGCAACCGAGCGAGGTTTGCGGATCGAGTGATCATACGAACCGAAGGAGCCCCGCCTGCAACAGCGGCAAACGACGAGCGTCAAACCATTTAAGAGAATTATCCTAATGACGACATATCGCGCAGAAACGATCGAAATCCTGAAGAAGGCGTCAACGGCAGCCATTACGGGCCTGCTTCTCAAGAGGCATGGCTTTCGTATGCGTGCCATTAACGGGGTTCGCCCCATCGACTTGGCCAATTGCCGGTTCGCAGGTCCTGCCTTTACGCTTCGATATGTCCCGCAGCGGGAGGATCTCAGCGTCAGCGGCGACATCGGCAATCCCAACAATGCTATGCTGAAAGCGACCCAACAGATCGCCGTCGGCAGCGTCCTCGTCATGGATATGATGGGGAATGGCAGCGTCGGCGGCCTGGGCGACGTGCTGACGACGAGCTTCCTGGCGCGTGGCGTGGCTGGGATCGTGTCGGATGGAGGAATGCGCGATGTCAGCGAGATCGCGGCGCTCGGGATGCCGATTTACTGTAAGGGGCCTGCTGCCCCCCCGAGCCCGTCCGCTCTCATGCCGATCGACATCCAACAGCCGATCGCATGTGGAGGCGTCCTCGTACTTCCCGGTGACTTCATCGTAGCCGATAACGACGGCGTCGCGGTAATCCCCGCTCACGTGGCGGATGACGTCGCGGAGCAGGTTGTGGACAAAGAGCTTATGGAGAGCTGGATCCGAAGCCGCGTGGCAGAGGGCGAGGGCGTCTACGGCCTCTATCCCCCGAACGAGGCCAATCTTGAGCGATACAGGCAATGGAAAAGCAGTCGCAGCTGAGTGCGGCCCGGACGGCGGCCGCCGGTTAGCTGCCTTGCGCCGCTGATCATGAGGTAAGGCACACCGCACGTCGATGACGTTCACAGGTGGCCTGCAGTTTAGGAGACAGGTGTTGCGCGTCCATATCCATAGCGACCCGCTTGACGGCAATCCGCGAGCGACGCTTCAGCAATGGCATGATGCCATTGCTCGCGCGGGTGATGTCGCAGCGGATATCACCGCCAGCCTCAGCGAAACTCCAGAAGAGCTTGCCGCAGCTCTGCGCGAGGCCGAGGCTCTCATCACTACGGGCCGCGTCGTCAAATCTCTATTTCCGGCAGATGCGCCGCATCTTCAACTTATTTTCCTGACCCATGCGGGCGTGGACGTGCTCGCAAAGGCGAGCCAGCTGCCACCGCACGTCCGAATTCTCAACAACAGCGGAGCGCATGCGGAGAAGGGTGGCGAGTACGTTGCGATGGCCGTACTCATGCTCGCCAACCACATGCCGACCTTTATCCGTCAGCAGAGCCAGGAGATGTGGGACAGGCGAATGGGCTCGTCTCTGTCCGGAAGGCGCGTGACCGTTCTCGGATTGGGATCTATTGGAACTGCGGTCGCGGAAAAGCTCAAGTTCTTCGGAATGCGTGTCACGGGTGTGAGGACGCGCAGCGAGCCGCATCCCTTCTGCGATACCGTGGTCGCAATTTCCGACATCGATTCCGTTCTGCCTGACACCGAATTTCTCGTTCTGGCATGCCCGCTGACGCCTGCGACGGCCCATATCCTTGACGAACGGCGTCTCGCACTTCTCCCTCAAGACGCCGGCGTCATCAACATCGGCAGGGGGGAGCTGGTTCAGCAGGAGGCTCTGCTGGACGCATTGGATTCCGGCCATCTTGCCGGATCGGTTCTGGATGTCTTCACACCTGAGCCCGTGCCGCCGGGCCACAGGCTGTGGCAGACACCCAATCTGATCATGACGCCGCATATGTCGGCCGGAGATCCGGTGACGTATATCCCGCGCAGTCTCGATATCTTCTTCCATAACCTGAGATGCTTGCGGGACGGCAAGGATCTGCCGAACCAGGTCGACCTGAGCCGGGGCTATTGAGGGAAAGCGATAGGGAAGAGCGACCATCATGGATTTGGGAATTAAGGGACGGCGCGCCATCGTTTGCGCATCATCGCGCGGACTTGGACGAGGCTGCGCCGAGAAATTGGCCGAGGCTGGTGTTCACCTGACGCTGAATGGGCGCTCGGAGGAGCCGCTGCGAACCCTGGCGCGAGACCTGGGTGAGCGATATGGCGTCGACGTTCGATATGTCGCTGCGGATGTGACGACGGAAGCAGGGCGTGAGGCACTTCTGACTGCGGAGCCCGACCCGGACATCCTCGTCAACAATGCCGGCGGACCACCTGCCGGGTTGTGGTCGGACTGGGGGCGGGCTGAATGGCTCAAGGCCATCGAAGCCAACATGTTGACCCCGATCCTCCTGACGAGCGCCGTTCTGCCGGGAATGCTCGAACGCGGGTGGGGACGCGTCGTCAACATCACCTCCGCATCGGTGAAATCGCCGATCCCTCAACTCGGACTGTCGAACGCGTCTCGGTCCGGCCTCACCGGGTTCGTTGCGGGAACCGCCAGGCAGGTCGCGTACAGGAACGTCATCATCAACAACCTTCTTCCCGGCCCTCATGCTACCGATCGGATCGAGGCGCTGGTCGAGAACACGGCGCGTCAGCAGGGCATCTCCAAGACTGAGGCTCGGGACGGCGTCGTCTCTGCCATTCCTGCGAGACGGCTGGGGACTGCCGAGGAGTTCGGCGCCACTTGCGCGTTCCTCTGCAGCGTCCACGCGGGATTCATCGTGGGTCAGAACATCCTGCTCGATGGCGGGGCGTTCAACTCCACCATGGGATAGCATTCAAGGCGGGCTCGAACCCGCACGCGAAAGGCACTTGGTACTAAAATGAGATACGCACCATTCGGCAAGACGGGGATCGAGGTTTCCCAAATCGCGCTGGGCGGACACGAGTTTCTTGCGAACGGACGCTCGCGAGGCTTCAATGAAGACATGGCCAAAGCTGTGACACCCAGTTACTTTCTGCCGGGCTTCGGTGGCCCGAAGCGGCTTGAGATCCTCAAAACCGCGTACGATCTCGGCATCAATTTCTTCGATGTCACAATCGACTCGGAAAAGGAGGCGCTCGGACGGAACTTGGCCGATGCGCCGCCGCCGTATCCCGTCTATATCCAAACGCGTCCCGAAGGGATGTGCTACGGGTACGATCCGGGCAATCGGAAGATGCTGGACTATGCCTTGCTGCGGGAGGAAGTCCAAAGAGGCCTCAAGCTCATTCGCCGCGATGCTGTCGACTTCCTGAATATCGGGCTCCAGAAGTGGTCGATTGATGAAACGCCGGATTACATGCCTCGATTGGCCGACAATCTGCAGCGGCTTCGCGACGAGGGGCTCATCCGCTTTGCCGTCGCGGATTCGTTTGGAGGCCAACGGCTCTACCTGGAACAGTTGGCCTCCGGAGCCTTCGATGCCGTTAATCTGGACCTGAGCATCGGCGAGCCTGGAGGGCTAGAGAAGGTTATTCCGGAGGCCCGAAGCCGCGGGATGGGCGTGATTGCTCGTGAGGTTTTCTTCAAGAGCGAGATCTTCACCATCGGCGAGGACGTCGGCGTCACCGATCGAGCCGCCGTTGCGCGCACTGCATTGGCGTGGGTTGCGAAGCAGGGACCGGATACGATCATTCTCGGCGTGGACAACGCGGAGCAACTTCGAGCGAACGCCGCAACTCTGGAGGCGGGCGAGGTTGCTTTGGATCTTGATCTCGTTGCAAAGCTGGAAGGGGCGCCCGCATTTCAAGCCTATAGGGATCAGCGGCTGCGGGCGTTCTTCGAATTACAGAACGAAAAGTAGCCGTAGTCGGATTTAGAAAATCCGGGTGCGTCAGCGAGCCAAGTATCCGCTCTGCGCAATGAAGTACTTTTCAGGTCTTTGCGTAAGGTGAAACGGGTTCAATCATTGACAAACCCCGGAGAAGGCGCGACGATCAGCTAAGAATAGGTCTTGTTCTCTAATGAACAGGCGGCGACTGCCTCTCCTGGCATGGGCCATGAGAATGCTCCACAGGCGCTGCTCAAACGCTTGATCGGCAAAGCACGGCAAAAATAACGCAATACAATCCGTGCGGTTGATCGAAGGTAACAAACGAAGGGAGGACTGAAAGTGAAACGCCATTTTTTCGGATTGCAGGTCGCCGCCGCCGCCGTCGCGACAATGCTGTCAGCATCGGCCCGTGCCGACGAAGTCACCTGGTGGGTGACCGAACCAGGCAAAGCGAAGGCCCAAGCCCTGGCGGCCGAGTTCGAGAAAGAAAATCCCAACACCAAGCTCAAGCTGCAGTTCAACCCCTACGGCGGCCTTGAGGGCAAAGTGCTGATTGCGCTGAAATCCGGCGCACCGCCAGATGTCATCGAGGTCCAGACATCCTGGATTCCATCCTATCAGGCAACAGGCGCTCTCGACGATGTCGGCGAGGTGATCGCGGGAAGCGTTCCCCTCAAGGACTTCGTGCCGGCGACACTGCAGGCAGCGTCGGTCGGAGGGAAGATCTACGGGCTCCCGTTCCAAGCCGAAGCGCTTGCGATGCTCTATCGTAAGGATCTCTATCGCGAGGCCGGGCTCGATCCGGAGAAGCCGCCCCAGACCTGGGACGAAATGATCGACATTTCCAAAAAGCTGACGAACACTGGCCCGAACGGACAACGTCGCTATGGCTATGGCATCGCCGGAGGCGGTCCGGAAGGGCAGGGCAATACGCTGTATCGTTCGCTTCCATACGTCTGGATGAATGGAGGCGACATTCTTTCGCCCGACATGACGAAGGCTGTGATCAATAGCCCTGAAGCGGTCGAGGCTATTAAATTCTACACGGACATGTACACCACGCTCAAAGTGGCTCCGCCATCGACACTGGAGAATGGCGGACTGGAACTGCGCCGTCTGTTCATGGCTGGCACCATCGCGCAGTATCAGGGTACGCCGACGGAGCTTGAGCGCTTTGCGCAGGATGCTCCCAATCTTGATTACGGCGTGGCCATCATGCCTCACCCCAAAGGTAAGGAAACATCCGCTCTTCTGGGTGGGTGGGCTTTCATTGCTCCCAAGGCGGCAAAGAACAAGGAAGGCGCCGCGAAGCTTCTGAAGTTCCTGGCGAAGCCGGAGCGGCTTGCGGAATACACCCGCACGTTCCCGACCACGACCACCGCCATGAATCTGCCCCGCTTCGCAGATCCTCGCCTGGACGCGTTCAAGGTCATGCTCACCCATGCCAGGCCTCAGCCTCCCATCGGAAGCTGGCTTGAGATATCCAGCGCATATTACAAGAGCATCCAGGAGATCCTTATCGGCGGTGCAAGCGTCAAGGACTCCCTTGATCGCGCAGCCAAGACCATCGACGCAATCCTGAAAAAGTGAGGATTTGTTTCGCCTTGCCTGTCGTCCGACAGGCAAGGCGATCATACGTTGAAAGAACAGTCATGCCCGTCAACGCCCAAGAACAGAGCCGACAACTCACTCAGGTCCCGATCCATTTGGGAAGGCAGAGTGTGGCGCCAGGTGCGTATGCTCGCGCTAAGCAGCGGATTTCACTGCAGCTCGACAAGCCGCTCTTTTTTATTCTGCCGGCGGTTGCGCTCCTGGCAACCTTTATCGTGTACCCTCTCATCTCCACAATCCAGCTGAGCTTCACCGACAGCAGCGGGGCTTGGGTCGGCGCTGAAAACTACATCCAGATCATCGAATCGGAGCGTACGGCGCGCGCGACGCTCAACACGATCTATTTCGTCGTCGCCTCCGTCATCCTTCAGTTGATCTTGGGCACGGCGGCTGGAATTTTGCTGAATGAGCGGTTCAAGGGACAAGCGATCGTTCGCGCGCTGACTCTCGTTCCATGGATCATCCCAGGAATCGTGGGAGCCATGACCTGGGCCTGGATGTTCCACACCGATTACGGCGTCATTAATTCAATTCTCCTGTCGGCGGGGATTGTTGAGGAGCCGGTGCGGTGGCTCACCAATCCGAATGTCGTTCTTCCGGCACTAACGGTCGTCAACGTCTGGAAGATGTTTCCTTTCGTTGCCATCATGGTTCTCGCCGGGCTGCAAGCGATCTCGCCGTCTCTCTATGAAGCGGCTCGTGTCGACGGCGCTACGTTCTGGGAGGAGGTCAGGTACATCACCTTGCCCCAACTGCGCACGATCCTCATGTCGATCTCGCTTCTGCTGCTCATCGCCGGCGTCAATTCCATCACGATCATCTATGCCATGACGAAGGGCGGCCCCGCCGACAGATCCCTGATCACGTCGATCCAGATCTTCGTCGAAGCATTCCAGTACTTCAACTTCAACCAGGCGAGCGCGCTGTCCATCATGTTCTTCGCGGTATCCACTGTGTTCATCGCGACGCACATCTGGGTCGATCGCCGCCGGGCCAGGGAGGGTTAATATGAAGCTCGGCGTCAGAACCGGATGGGTCTACCTTCCCGTCGCGATCCTCCTCTCGATCGCATTCCTCCCCTTCCTGTGGATGATCGTTTCATCCTTCAAGAGCCTTGCTGAACTCTACCACATCCCGATCACGTGGCTTCCGAAGGCGATTACAATCGCCAATTACGAAAAGGTTCTCTTTGACTCGAACGTGCCGCGCTACTTCGTGAACAGCACGATCGTATCGCTCGGGTCCACGATCCTGGGGCTGGTCTTCGCAACGCCTGCGGCTTACGCGTTTTCCCGCTTCGAGTTTCGGGGGCGCTCGGCCTGGCAGATCGCCATCCTCATGTCCCACCTGCTTCCTTCTGCCGCTTTGATCGTCCCGCTCTACATCTTCCTGGGATATCTGAATCTGCTGAACTCGATCTTGGGATTGATCCTGGTCTATCTCGTTCTCACCCTCCCGCTGAGCATCTGGATGTTGACGGGGTACTTCAAAAGCATCCCGTTCGAAGTCGAAGAAGCCGCGCTCATCGACGGGGCATCCCGCTGGGGCATCCTTCTTCGGATCATGCTGCCCCTGTCCCTTCCGGGTATCGTCGTGATCTTCCTATATTCCTTCGTCGCTACCTGGAACGAGTTCATCTTCGCACTGACCTTCGCGAATGACGATACGGTGAAGACGCTGCCCATCGGGCTGGCCGAGTTCTCAACCGAATACGATACGGACTGGGGTGCGATCATGGCCGCGTCAGTGATCATGAGCCTTCCGATTGCCGCCATCTTCCTCGGGCTGCAGCGGGTCTTCGTCGGAGGCATGATGTCCAGCGCAATGAAGGGATAGCGTGGGGGAGTGGCGTTGCTACGCCGGCTCCATGCTCCGGAACACACGTTTTCTACAAAGGCCGATGGCATCGTCGGCCTTTGTCTCGGAGGTAGACAGTGAAGATTTCATCCATCACACCCTGGATCGTCAAAGCCGAAGGAACCTTTTTCGGCGAGTTTCTCTTCGTCGAGGTACAGACGGACGAAGGTATAACCGGCTGGGGTGAAGTGACCACAAGCACGCGCGCGTCGAACCGCGCTGTAGCTTCGACGCTGATTCATTTGAACGAACTCCTTGTCGGCGAGGACCCACTGCGGATCGAGAGCCTCTGGAATCGCATGTTCCGGAACTTCACCTATATGGGAAGCCGGGGAGCGGCAACGCTTGCAATCAGCGGTATCGATATCGCGCTCTGGGACATCAAGGGAAAGGCGCTGAGCCTCCCCATCTACGAGCTCTTGGGTGGATGCGTCAGGGACGATGTGCTTCTCTACACCCATCCCGATCAGACCAAGTTCACGAGCAAGGAAGCCGTGGTCGAAGAAATCCGCGGGATTGTGGAATCGGGCCATACGGCGCTCAAGTTTGACCCGTTCCCGCACCTCAAAGGTCCGGCGGTCCGCAGGAACGGATATCTGGACGGTGAGTTGAGCAGGCAGGCCGAGCGGATCGGCGCGGAGCTGACGGCCCTGATCCGCGAGACGACCGGGCCAGATATCGAGCTGCTCATCGACGCGCATGGCCGCTTCAATGTTCCGACAGCCATCCGCTTGTGCAACACTCTCGAGGATGCCGGCGACATCGACTGGTTCGAGGAACCGGTTCCGCCCGAGAGCTACCATGCGCTCCGACAAGTTCGCGAGAAGATCAATGTCCCCATATCCATCGGTGAGCGCCAGCATACCCGGTGGGAGTTCGTTCCGATTCTGGAGAACGAGCTAGCCGATTACATCATGCCCGATGTGACCTGGACGGGCGGCATCAGCGAGCTCAAGAAGATCTCGACCATGGCGGAAGCTTATTATATTCCTGTCTCGCCTCACGATGCGAGCGGACCCATCAATGTGGTGGCGGGATCGCATGTGATGATTACCGTGCCGAACTTCTACCGCCTCGAAACGTCTCTTCACGATCTGAGCTGCTACAACAAGTTTATCCAGGTTCCTCTAGATAATTCGGGCGGCAGCCTGAAGCTGTCGGGCGATCCGGGTCTCGGCATCGAGATGGATATGGACTTCCTGCGAGGGAACATCATTGATGGCTTCGGTCGCGCGGATTGAGCAACCCTGACCATTGACCGCACAGCTGTCGTGTAAGCGCCGAATAATCCCGGTATTGGAATGGCCCGTTGCGACAAGCCCTGAACATATTGCGGGCCCTGCCGGCCTGAAGACGATAACTGCGGGGGCTTGGCCGTGCTTTATCCCGCCAAGCCAGGAGACGAGAGATGTCACTGATCACTTATTTGACGACCATCCGCTTCGAGTTCGGCGCGATCGCCGGTTTGGCCGATGATCTGCCGGAACTCGGAATCAAGAACCCACTGGTCGTTGCCGATGTGGGACTTGAGCGGGCGGGACTGATCGAGCGCCTCAAGACCGTGCTCCCGAACGGATCTGAAGTGGCCGTCTTCACCGGGACACCGACGAACCCGACTGAAAGCGCCGTGCTTGCAGCACTCGAGCTCTACCGTTCAAGAGGATGTGACGGCCTGATCGCCATTGGCGGCGGGTCACCGATCGATCTGGCAAAAGGTGTGGCGCTTCTCGCCACCCATGAAGGTCCCTTGGAGAACTACGCTGCGATCCTGGGCGGAATCCCGAAGATTACCTCGGCTGTTGCACCCCTGATCGCGATTCCGACTACGGCGGGCACTGGCAGCGAGGTGGGACGCGCCGCCTTGATCACGTTGGACGATGGCCGCAAGCTCGGGTTCATCTCTCCCTATCTTATTCCCCGGCGGGCCGTTTGCGATCCCGAGCTGACCCTCGGCCTTCCCCCGTCGCTGACCGCTGCGACGGGCATGGATGCCATCACCCACTGCGTCGAAACCTTCCTGAGCCCTCGTTTCAATCCTCCGGCAGAGGCAATCGCCCTCGATGGTCTGGAGCGCGCCATCAAGAACATCGAGCGGGCGGTCACGCAGGGCAGCAATCCGGAAGCTCGTCACGAGATGATGATGGCGGCGCTGGAAGGCGGCCTGACCTTCCAGAAGGGCCTCGGTGCCGTGCACGCCCTCTCGCACCCGCTGGGTGGTCTGAAGCAGGTCTCTCTGCACCACGGAACCCTGAACGCAGTGCTGCTTCCCTACGTGCTCGAATTCAATCAGGAGCATTCGGGCGTGAAGTACGATACCCTTCGGCAGAGAGTCGGAATTGGGCGAGGGGAAAACCTCGCCGACTTCTTCCGCGGTCTCAATACGCGGCTCGGAATGCCATCGACCCTCGCTGAAATGGGCGTTCCTCGCGATACGCTGGCAGGCATTGCAGAAAGCGCGACCAAGGATCATTCATCGGCGACCAATCCGCGTCCGGCGACCGTCGGTGACTATCTTGCGATTCTCGAAGCCGCTTATGCCGGCACACCGCTTCGGGCCTCCGCCTGAAGAAAGCGTGCCGGAACAGACAAAGGCTTCCATGTCAGCCGATGCTGTGCCGCCGCTGTGGCACAGCGCTCCGTTCATGACATAAACCCGGAACAGGGATGCACCCAATGCCAGATCAATATGAGCTCAAGTTCAACGACGGTCATACGATGCCTCAACTCGGTTTCGGGCTGTGGCAGGTGCCGAACGCCCAGGCCGCCGATGTCGTGACTCAGGCGATTCACGCCGGATACCGGATGATCGACTCGGCCGCTGCTTACGGCAACGAGGAGGGTGTCGGAGCAGCCTTCAAGGCGAGTGGACTGCCTCGCAATGAACTGTTCGTGACCACGAAACTTGCGAACCCGAACCACGGCTACGACGAGGCCCTGCGGGCCTTTGACGAGAGCCTGACTAAGCTCGGCTTTGAGCATGTGGATCTCTACCTCATCCACTGGCCTCGTCCCTGGGAGGGTCGCTACGTCGAGACGTGGCGTGCTCTTCAGCGGCTCAAGGAGGATGGACGCGCTCGATCGATCGGCGTCTCGAACTTCACGGTCCCGCATCTCCAGCGGCTCATCGATGAAACTGGCGTCGTTCCGGTGTTGAACCAGGTCGAGCTGCACCCGCGCTTCCAGCAGCGCGATATGAGGGAGTTTCACCAGAAATACGGAATCGTCACGCAGTCCTGGAGCCCGCTGGGTCGCGGTCATCTCAATGAGAACAAGACGATCACCGAGCTTGCGGCGAAGTACGGCAAGAGCTGGGCACAGATCGTGATCCGTTGGCATCTCGACAGCGGTTTGGCAGTGATCCCGAAATCCGTGACACCAGAGCGGATCCGAGCGAACATCGACGTCTTCGACTTCAAGCTCTCGCCCGAAGATCTCACTCGGATTGGAGAGATCGACAGCCCCGAGGGACGCGTCGGTGCGCATCCGGATCAGTTCCGTCCGTAAAAGAGTCCAGAGAGGTCTTGCTGGGTAATGAGGTGACACGGGCGAAGTGGTCCAGCCCTTCTGTTAGTCTGGTCGGCAAATTTCCTTGAGGGCTCAGGCAGATTTGTCATGCGGAAGAAGCGGTTATCGGTTGAGCGGATCGTGGCGGTGCTGAAGCAGGCGGGACTGGACCTGCTTGTGGCGGACCTCATCCAAGACGTTGGGATCTCGAAGCAGACGTTTTATCGCTGGAAGGAGCAGTACGCGGGCTTCGAGTCTGACCAGGTACGGGAGCTCGAGTAGGTGGTCGAGGAGAACGCCCGGCTGGGATGGGAACAAGAACTCACAGGGGTCAGCATAAGATCTGCTCCCAAGAACACGCCGGCATTATCAACCTGTGTAGACGCCCCCTGGTGACGCAAGAGAAATCTTCAGGGTTGATGCGGCCTGATGTTGAGGTCAGAGGCTATGGAGTGCTAGATGTCAGGGTTAGGCAAGGAGATGACGCAACCGCGGTGGTTCTCCTGAATCTCAGCAATCCGATGATGATGAAAGGCCGGCGCGGGAGGTCTTTCTCATTCAACGCCAAGAAGTATCTATTGCAAAACCGCGAGGTAAACGGTTCAGCAACGCTCAGATGCTGATTGCTGGTAGCGAGGCCACAACCCGCTTAGCGGATGACCGGCTCATTGTTGATGTGCCGCGCATTGATCGCCTCGAAGTCGTGCATGTGAGCTGGGCAGAATACTATGAGGCGGATCCTATGCGATGTTGACGCCATCGCTGGACCATATTGGGTGGATCAGCTGACGAGTGCGCAGAGTCCACGCCTTGCCATTGCTTAAGCGATGCTGTCGGACCTTGGGCATCCAAATTCAAACTCCGGCACCTGGTGGTCCAACATCGCCCTGGTTGCTGCCGAAGTGGCTCACTAACGTTCAAGGTTCAATCGCCTACGCCTGTATCGGACTTCTACTACCTGTGGGCAGTGCTCAAAGCTCTGTTCGCCCGTCCAGGATCACCATCCGAGTCAAAAGTGGCAAATCCGCGTTGACACCGCACTTCCTAGGCGTGTCAAACCGTAGGATAGGGGAAGGAACAATCCATTGAAACACCAGCCATCCGCGCTCTCGCCCTTTCGACACCCAATCTTTCGGGCTGTTTGGGTGGCCAGCCTTGCATCAAACTTTGGCAGTTTGATTGAGTCGGTCGGCGCCGCTTGGCTGATGACCTCGCTTGGAGCATCGGCGGATATGATAGCGCTGGTGCAGGCGTCGACAACCCTTCCGATTATGCTCTTCTCCCTAGCGGCCGGAGCTATCGCCGACAACTTCGACCGGCGGAGGCTCATGCTCACGGCTCAGGTGTTCCTGCTAGCCGTCTCGCTCGGTCTCACCCTTGTCACCTATTTCGGCCTCGTGACGCCTTGGCTCCTGCTTCTGTTCACCTTTCTAGTCGGCTGTGGCACCGCCTTCAATGGCCCTGCTTGGCAATCCCTGGTCGGCGAGATGGTGCCACGCTCTGATCTTCCCAGTGCCATCGCCCTCAACAGCATGGGGTATAACATCGCCCGAAGTGTCGGACCCGCGATCGGCGGCGCCATTGTGGCCACAGCCGGGGCCTTCGGGGCTTTCGCGGCTAATGCGGTAAGCTATGTCGGGCTTATCGTGGTGCTGGCCCGCTGGCGCCCCGAGACACCTCCCAGGATCCTGCCGCCGGAATCTTTGGGAACCGCCATGGCGGCTGGCCTCCGCTATGTAGCCATGTCGCCGAATATCAGCCTCGTCCTCGTCCGCGGGGCCATGTTCGGGCTGGCTGCGATCGCCGTTCAGGCCCTGATGCCGCTCGTGGCGCGCGACTTGGTGCATGGGGGACCTCTGACCTTCGGACTTCTGCTGGGTGCCTTTGGCGCAGGCGCTGTCTGTGGTGCCTTGGTAGTCGCACGTCTACGGCAAGCTCTGTCGCTCGAGGCCATAGTCCGCCTCGGCTTCATTGGCTTTGCCATCTGTGTGACTGGCGCGGGCCTGAGCTCGTCCGCCATCCTCACCATGGTGGCTATGGTCGTCGGAGGCGCGAGTTGGGTGATTGCTCTGTCGAGCTTCAACGTGACCGTTCAACTCTCCGCACCTCGCTGGGTCGTTGGCCGGGCCCTTGCGCTTTATCAGATGGCCACCTTCGGCGGCATGGCCTGCGGCAGCTGGATCTGGGGGAACCTCGCCGAGCGCTATGGCGTCACTGAGGCTTTGTTGATGGCTGGCCTCGTTCTCGTCGCTGGCGCAGCGTTCGGGTGGCGTTATGCCTTGCCAGAGTTGAAATCGCTCAATCTCGACCCGCTCAGCCGCTGGAAGGAACCCAAGGTTGCGCTTGACATCCGTCCGCGCAGTGGCCCGATTGTGGTGACGATTGAGTACATCATACGCGAGCCTGATGTTATTGCCTTCTTGGAGGTGATGGCCCAGCGCAGACGAGTGAGGCGCCGCGACGGTGCCCGCCACTGGACCCTGCTGCGCGACCTTGAAAACCCCGAGCTATGGGTGGAGCGCTACCATACCCTCACGTGGCTGGAATACGTCCGGCATAACCAGCGCCCGACACATGCGGACGCCGCGATCATTGAAAGACTCCGAAGTTTGCACCAAGGGCCCGAACCGCCGCGCGTCCATCGCATGATCGAGCGCCCAACAGGCTGGATCACGCCAGACGTAGTATCGCCGGTCCGCTACACCGCAGGACCTCTTGCATAATCCTCCCTCACTTTGACGGGTACCTCCAACACGCTCCCGGTGACACGCTCCCGGGAAGCAGGATGGTGTTTGATGACGAAAGGTAAACGCTGCTCAGTCTGCCTCAGCGAATGAGCCATTTGGTCTGCACAGCAATATGCCCTCCCACGTAGGTGTGACGAGCAAGCTGACGATCTAATACCCCTCGGTTCGGGCGTCTGAGGAGCCGTACAGCATCGTGGACGTGTCGACCGGAAGGATGCCGATGACCGGAAGATCCTTCCAAGCGAGTGATTCTGGTTGGAGGGTTTTGCGGGCCGGATTGGGGGAGAGGTGACAACGCTTTATCCAGTGCAGGTCAAGGTAAGGTTGCCTAACGTATAGGTTTATATCCCAAGACTCGCTCCACCAGTTGTCGATCCGTTCTATCCTAGCGCTCAGTCACGAACGAATCTTGTGCTAGCGTCCATTACGGCGCCCACGCTCTTGGCAGGGCCGCGATGGCACCGTCAACTTAAACCTTTACCTGCCCTTGCTGGTGTTTAGGTCCGGGACGGGCCACGCATTTTAATAGCTTAGATCCGCCTAGGAGCCGCTGAAAACGCCAGAAAACGGCCCTTACTCAGTTAAGTTGCCAATGCCCTCGGGCCAAATCATGCACCGAGCTCCGACTTAGATGCACATCATCAGTTGGAGATCCCATCCATGCCTTATTCTTCTCTCTGTTAACCAACTGCTCTCCATGTGAGCTCCACGGTATGGCTCCTCTTTCGCAATTAATTTAATTGAGTTTATGTATAATCAGATATATTTTAGTTTCCAGGGCGGTGGCATACAGGTCGCAGAGGCGTTACATATTAAGAATGGATTATCCCAGATTTTGAGAGCACGCATTGGACGAAATTGATCCGAACACCCTAACAGCTGAGGCGATTGCCCGTGTGCCGCGTCGCCGAGGTCGCCCCCCCAAGGGTACGCCCGCCACGCCGAAGCCGCCGAGACGTGAGCCCGACTACGGACGGCTGCAGCACCTCCTTCGCGAGGATATCCTTGAAGGCCGCATCCCGGCCGGCTCGCGCCTCAAGGTGAGCGATATCGCAGCCCGCTACGCGACAAGCACCAATCCCGCACGCGAGGCGCTGCAGGGCCTTGAGGGCGAAGGTCTGATCATCATCAGCCCCAATCGGGGCGCGCGAGTCCGCATCATCAACGAGGATTTCGTCCGCAATATCTTTGCCCTTCGAGGACTGATCGAGCCCTATCTCGTGCGCGGCTTCGCTGAATTCGCTCGTGTCGAGGATATCACGGCTCTCGAAGCGCTCCAGCAGGACTGCCAAGCCGCTGTCGAAGCGGCCGACTATCCTGCCTTCCACCGTGCCAATGTCGCCTTCCACGACTTCATCATCGAGCACCACCACAATGTTGAGGCAGTGAAGACGATGAAACGGCACAGCGCCTGGATCCGGGCGCTCTCGCGTCGCAATCCCCTGACGCTCGCCAGCATGCGGCGTTCTAACACGGAGCACTGGGAACTGGTCGAGGCCGTGCGACGTGGGGATCCGGACGCCGCCGCAGCCGTAATCGAGCGGCATATAGCAAATTCCCTGGCGGTATTCCTCGGACACATGCAGCGCGACCGCGCCCAGCGCTAGCACCTCAGTAGGAAATCGTATAACACATAGATTAATTCATATAATCCACAATATCTATTTTCCTGCTTGTCAGCTCGTTAATGTCCGTTGTAGTGTTTTAGAAATCACCTACACGACGGCCGCACGCCCTCAGGAACAAGCTTTGGGCATCAAAGCGACCCGCGCCTGAGGGAGGAGAACGATGCGCCCACCGGCAACGCTCGGCTTATGCAGCTGGTCGGCCCCTCCTCCCGCGGTGAAGGCAGTATCTGACCTGGGATGCGACAGCCCTCGCGATCGTTCGCACGGTAAGTCTGCTTCGCGACAATGAGCGCTCTCGGGGAGATCGCATGACTCTTGATCAAACCGCAGCGAGGGGTAGCTCATGGTTCGCCGGGAGTCTATCGAAGCCGCAAAGGCGCATCGGTGTGGCGCGGCAGCAATATGAGGCCTACCTCTTCCTGCTTCCTTGGTTCGCCGGTCTCTTTATCCTCACAGCGGGTCCGCTCTCAGCCTCGCTCTATCTGTCCTTCACCGACTTCGATCTGCTCGGTAGCCCTACATGGATCGGACTCGCCAACTACACCGACCTCTTCACTTATGACCCGCGTTATCTCGGGGCGTTCATCGTAACACTTCTTTATGTCTTTCTCGGCGTCCCGCTGCAGCTCATTTTCGCGCTTCTGATTGCGATGCTCCTCAATCAGAAGGTTCGAGGGCTCGGTTTTTTTCGCGGGATTTATTATTTGCCATCCCTACTTGGCAGCAGCGTCGCAGTGGCCGTGATGTGGCGCCAGCTGTTCGGCGATGCCGGCGTGATAAATCAATTCATGGGCCTCTTCGGGATTGATGCGCCAAACTGGATCTCGACGCCGCAATACGCACTTTACACGCTAATCCTGCTCCATATTTGGCAGTTCGGCTCTGCCATGATCATCTTTCTCGCCGGGCTGAAGCAAGTCCCGCAGGAACTTTACGATGCCGCGGAAATCGACGGCGCCAACCGCTGGAAGCAGTTCCGGCATGTCACCCTCCCGATGATAACGCCGGTGATCTTCTTCAATCTTGTGCTGGGAATCATCAATTCCTTCCAAGCCTTTACCTCCGCTTATATAGTCAGCGGGGGCACAGGTGGACCGGCGGACTCCACGCTATTCTATACGCTTTACTTGTACCAAGAAGGATTCAAGAACTTCCACATGGGTTATGCCTCGGCTATGGCCTGGATTCTTCTCATCGTGATCGCCTGTATCACCGCACTCAACTTCGCCATTTCGCGCCACTGGGTCTTCTACGCGGACGAATGACAATGGCGGCGCTCGAATTGACCCCCAAATCAAACGACGTGATCGGACAGAATCAACGGGCGCGCGCAGGATGGGCGGCCTATGCAGTGCTCGTTATCGGCACCATCATCATGGCCTACCCGCTCGTCTGGATGGTATTGAGCTCATTCAAGTCCGATGAGGAAATCTTCTCGAACTCGGCGGCTCTGCCGACTCATTTCAGCCTCGACAACTATGTCCAGGGCTGGACGTCCACCAATCCGAGCTTTACGCGCTATTTTATCAATTCCTTCGTCATCTGCCTCGGCGCAGTAACTGGCAATGTGCTCGCCTGCTCGCTGACTGCCTTCGCCTTCGCGCGGCTGAGGTTCCCGTTTAAGGGCGCGCTCTTCACCATCATGCTGCTGACGCTGATGCTGCCCTCGCATGCCCTCCTTATCCCGCAGTATGTGCTTTACGTCCGCCTCGACTGGGTGAACACCTATCTGCCGCTGATTGTCCCGAAGTTCCTGGCGACTGATGCCTTCTTCATTTTTCTCATGATCCAGTTCATCCGTACCATCCCGCGCGAAATGGACGAAGCCGCGACGATCGACGGCTGTAGCACCTTCGCGATCTACCGGCACATTATCTTTCCGCTGATGCGGCCGGCGATCATCACCACGATCATCTTTACGTTCATCTGGACCTATAATGACTTCTTCTCCCAACTAATCTACCTGACTTCGCCGGGCTCGCTCACGGTTCCAGTCGCGCTGCGCAGCCTCGTCGACACATCGGGAGGAGCCTATGCGCAGCTCCTTGCAATGTCGGTTGTCAGCCTTGTGCCAACCTTCATCGTCTTTCTCATCTTCCAGCGGCGGCTTGTGGAAGGGATCAGCACGTCGGGCCTCAAGGGATGAGCCGTTAGTCTTCGCCCCTAGCGGCCTATCGAAGCGAACCAGGGCTTAACGCCCGAAACGGAGGAAGAATAACGCGATGACTACGTCCAACACCCAAATGAGCCGGCGGACACTTCTGCTCGGCAGCGCGGCGCTCGGTGGGCTCGCCGCCTTCGGCAGCTCGCCATCCCGGGCGCAGACCGGTCCGGTGCGCTTTGGAATCTTTGGTAATGCGCAGAAGCTTGAAATCCGCGGTAAGTCGATCGCCCGGTTCAACGAGCGTCATCCGAATATCCCAGTCACCTTTGAGGGCATACCGAGCGCCTCGTGGCCTGATAAGATTGCAGCCATGATCGCAGGCGGCAATGCACCCGACGTCATCACGCTCGGCTCCGAGGACCTGCCGCAATATGCGTCCCGTGGCGCGCTCACTCCACTCGACAAGTTTATTCCGGCTCTCTTCCGCGCAGATCTCTTCGACAAGACCGTGCTCGATCTCGGCAGGATTGATGACAAGATCTACGGTGTGCCGATCGCGGTCAGCATACAGGGGCTCGCCTACAACCAGTCCGCTCTCGAGCGGATCGGAATGGGCGAGCTGCCCGCAGCATGGAACTATGACGAGTTCGCGAAGTTCTGCGCTGACATCCATCGCGCCGACCCCAACCTTTATGGCAGCCATGACGGTGCCGCGAGGCTCGACGCCTTCCAAATGTATCTCATCAGTCAAGGCCGGTCGCTTTACAGCAACCGGAAGCTGTCGGTCACGGCCGACGAAGTAGCTGCATGGCTCGATTACTGGGACAAGATGAGAAAAAGCGGAGGTGCGGTGCCCGCCGATCTTCAGGCTCAGTTCACCGGTACCGAGTGGCCGAACAGCCCACTCGTCAAGGGCAAGGCAGTTTTTGCTTCAATCGCATCGCAGGATCTCTCTGGCGGCTATCAGGCACTCACCAAGGACACGCTCTCGATCACGACCCCGCCCTCGGCGGCTCCCGGCGGCAGCCCGGGCTACTTCCCTCAGCCCACAAGTTCGCTCTGCCTCTACTCGAAGAGCCGGAATCAGGAAGCGGCGGTCAAGGTCATCGATTGGTTTGTGAGCGATCCGGAATCTGCGAAGATCCTTGGCCTCATCAGCGGGCCGCCGGCTTCAAAGCCAGCGCTCCAAGCCGTGCTTGAGCTTACGGACCTCGCGCCGGTCGATCAGCGCGTCCTCAAATACAGCCAGGCCGCCCTTGCGAAGGCGGAGCCTGCCCCGCCGCCGCAAGTTGCCGGACGCGCAATGGAAGACCTGATGCGCCGGGTCAACGAGGACGTCGGATTCAGCAAGTCCTCAGTCAAGGACGCTGCCCAAGCGTTCATCAATCAAGGCAACGCACTACTGAGACGGGCCTGAGGCCCGCCTGCCGGAGCTAAAATCCCTAACGGAGAAAGTCCCTCGATGCCCCTCGATATCGAAGCTACCCCCACCGTCGAAGCCGCCGGAGATCGCGCTGGAGGCTGGTGGAGCCAACCGTTCTCGGTGTTCCAGACCAACCTGCAGGAAATCGATGCGGTGATGGACGTCGAGAAGACCCTCGACTTCATCGAGGGCTACGGTGCCGACACCTGGCTCATCAACACAGGCGGGATCGTGTCCTTCTATCCAACGGACTTGTCGTTCCAGACGCGCAATCCGTTACTCGCTAACCGGCCATCAGGAGACTTGATCGGCGACGCTGTGGCGGCCGCACACCGCCGCGGCATCAGGGTTCTCTCGCGGCAGGATTTCTCGAAGGTTTCCACCCGTATTGCGCAAGAGCATCCCGAATGGCTGTTCGTGTCCCCGACCGGAGCGCCGCAGGTCTACAACACGCTTTTCAGCACCTGCCCCTCAGCCGACTATTATCAGTACCGCTCGCTTGATATCCTCGATGAGGTGATCGACCGCTATCCCGTCGATGGCTTCTTCTTCAACTGGTTCGGATTCTCTGAACGCGACTATAGCCGCGTTTATCACGGCGTCTGCCATTGCAAGAAATGCCAGGAAGGCTTCGATGCCTTCAGCGGGGGGAAGAAGCTGCCGGAGGGCCCTCAATCAGCGACCTATCCGGAGTGGCTGCAGTTTTCGAGCCAAGTGATCAAGACACTCACATCGAAAATCGCCAATCACATCTCCATGCGGCGTCCGGATGCTGGCCTCGTGCTTGGTCGCGGCGCACCGATCGTTTACCACGAGGCCAACAACGCCTTCGGCCGGGAGCTTTGGCATCACAACACAGCAGAATGGGTGAGCGCTCATGTAACGGCTATGCCCGAGATCGCACTGATGGTTAACTCTGTATCTTTCGTCGACATGCCTTATCGCATGGCGGGTGAGCAGCCAGAGCATTTCGCGCAATACCTGCTGCAGGCGATCGCACGCGGCGGCAATCCCTCGACCTACATCATGGGTACGCCCGGCCGCATTCCATACGCCAATCTCGCTTATTCAAGCTCAATCACGAAGTTCCACCGTAAGCACCGTGACCTCTACGCCCAGCTAAAGCCAGCCTCCAGCATCGCGCTGGTGCGGCCGGATCGATTGCGGAGTGCGAGCCCCGGCTATACGGAATCGGTCGAGGAGTTCCGCGGTCTCTATAAGGCGCTGCAGGAGAAGCATTTTCCCTTCGACGTCATCGCCGCAGAATTCATCGGCAAGATGGCCGAGGAGGGAGCTCTCGAACGCTACTCGCTCATCGTCTTACCCGATCTCGGCCCGCTCGAGCGGCCGGCCGCTGAAGCACTCGACGATTTCATCAGCAGGGGCGGCAATGTTGTGCTGACGGGCAGTAGCGGTGTAACCGAGAGCGGCGGGATCGAACTCGCCAGCAGCCCAGCCCTGATGCGAGTTGGCGCGCCGAAATCGGGCGATGAGCTCTGGTCGACCTATGTCACCGACAGCGAGCAGCCGGAGATCGGTGCCTATCGCTACGTGCCGTCTGTCATCCCGACCTATGGCAGCTATGCTCGCTTCGTCTGGAAGCCAGGCGTGGAGAAGATCGGCAAACTCCTGCCCCAGGCTCCCTTCGGGCCGCCCGAGAAGTGCTACGGTCATACGGCCAGCGACGACCCCGCTTTCGTCAAGCATGTGAGCAAGGGCACGATCGTCCAGTTCCCCTGGACAATCGGTCGGACCTACCGCGAATTCGGCACCACACAAGTTCGGGACCATTTCCTTGAGGCGATCAAACCGCTCACTGGCCAGAAAGTCTTCGCCGAACTGCCAGAACAGGTTGAGCTATTCCTCGGTCGGGACGAAAAGGGATTCGTCGTCCACCTCGTCAACCAATCGGGCGCGCGACGGAAGTCATTCGGCCCACATCTGGCGATCAAGGGTGGGCGGCTTCGGCTGAGGGGAGCGGGTATGACCCGAAACCCGGAGTTGCTGGTATCTGGTGAGACAGCAGCGGCCCGGGAATCGAACGGCGACTTGGTCATCGATCTTCCCCCGATCGAACTCTTTGAGGTTGTTAGAATGAATGCTGGCAGGTGAGGGCCGGCTTACGGGGAGGCGAAGGACTGGCGTTCTGAATAGTTCACAGCGATCTGGCCAGGTGGCGCGACCGAAAGCCATCGGTCTTGATAAAGGGAGGACATCAATGGCCATTCGAAATGAGACCATGATTGCGGCGACACTTTTTGCCGCGTTGACCGCTTCCATATCAGCGGCGCAGGTCAGAGCAGGCGAGGCACCGATGTTGGCCTCGAAAGCGGCGGCTGGACAGTTGCCACAGTTGACGGCGCGGATTCCACAGAATCCGCTCGTCGTCTCGCCCGTGGATCGGGTCGGGGTTTATGGCGGCACGTGGCGTTCCGCCATGGTGGGCGGATCCGATGACGGTTGGATCCTGCGCACTCTCTCCTACGAGAACCTCATGCGCTGGTCGCCAGACTGGAAACAGGTCGTGCCCAACATTGCCGAGACTGTGAATGTTAGCCCAGACGCCCGGGAGTTCACGTTCAAGCTCAGGAACGGAATGAAGTGGTCCGACGGCGCTCCTTTTACCGCCGAGGACATCAAGTTCTGGTACGAGGACTTATTCCTCAACAAGCAGTTCACGCCGTCGCCCCAGGAACCGTTCATCAACTCGGATGGCACGCCAGTCGCATTTGAGATGGTTGATGCGACGACTTTCAAATTCGCCTTCAAGAATCCGAAGGGCCTGTTTCTGCAGTACCTCGCCACCGCGCGCCCACTCGACAACGCGACGGTGCGTTACCCTAAGCATTACCTGAAAAAATTTCACCCCAAATACAACCCGAATATCGATGCTGACATCAAAGCCGCAGGCCAAACGGACTGGATAGGGCTGATGGTCAACAAGTCGAATTTCTGGGCTAACACCGAGGTTCCAACCCTCAATCCCTGGATTTTCACGCAAGGGTATGGCTCGGGCACGGCAACGAGGGCGTTTGCCGAGCGCAATCCCTATTACTGGAAGGTGGACACCGCGGGAAATCAACTTCCTTACATCGACTTCCGCCATTTCGATGTGCTCTCTGATCCGCAGGTGTTGGTCACGAAGACACTTGCCGGCGAAATTGATTTCCAAGACCGCAACTTGGCGACCACGGCGAATAAGCCTGTGCTTTTCGAAGGGCAAAAGGCGGGAGGCTACGAGTTCTTCGAGGAGACGCCTGTCAGTCCGAATTACATGGTTATGATGCTCAATCTTAACCACAAGGATCCCAAGACCCGCGCGCTCTTCCAAAGCAAGGATTTCCGCATAGGGCTCTCGTACGCGATGGATCGGCAGGAGGTGCTGGATACTGTCTGGCTTGGACAAGGCGAGGTTGCTCAGACATCACCGCTATCCGGTTCGGTTTACTACAACGAGCGGTTGGCAAAGCAATACACTGAGTACGACGTCTCGAAGGCAAACGAATATCTGGACAAGGTTCTACCCCGCAAGAGCGGGAATGGAATACGCCTGAAACCGGACGGAAGCCCCTTCGTTCTGAACTTTGCTTACAGCGCCGCTGTGCCTGTTTTCGGCGACGCACTGGAGCTGATTGCCGCACAATGGGCCAAGGTCGGAATCAACATGGTTCCGACGCCGCTCGATCGCACGTTGATCCAGACCCGGCAGGATGCCGGCGAATTAGAGGGCGTAGCCTGGGAGCGGGGCGGAGGCGATGGTGCGGAGGTCGTGCTCGACCCACGCTGGTGGTTCCCTGCCAATAACGATAGCTACTACTGGGCACCGGCGTGGACGGCCTATTACCTGGGTGTCAACCCGGCGACCTCGCAGGTAAAACCTGAGGAGCCGCCACCCCCGGCGCGCGAGCAGATGAAACTCTACGGTGAGCTTCAAGCTTCGCCCGATCCCACGAAGCAGATCGAGATCATGAGGGAAATCCTCGACATCGCCGCTGAGGAGTTCTGGACTATGGGCGTTGCATGGCCGGCTAGCGGATATGGCGTGAAGAAGAAGAACTTCCTCAACGTGCCGGCGTCCATGCCTGCATCGTGGATCTATCCCACGCCTGGCCCATCTAATCCCGAACAGTATTTCATGGCGAAGTAGTGTGTCTGCCCAACCGTTTCATTCATGACGGGCGGCTCATGCGGTCGGCGGCTGCGCCGCCGACCATCACCAACTGCAGGCAGGAATGGGGGTATAATGGTCCAGCGCGTAGTAATGGTCGATGCCGAAGTGCCGTTCAAGGGAGGGCACTGGGACCGGCTTGTGGCAGCCATCGAGCCTGATCGGCTGATTGCAGTTTCATCCAAAGATCCGGTGGCCGTGGAGGCAGCGTTGGGCGAGGCCGAGATAGCTATTCTCGCAGGAGACCTCGACGAACGTCATCTCAATGCACCGAAGCTGAGATGGATCCATTGTGACCATGCCGGACTCACGAAATCGGCTCGGCCGGAGGTCTTCGAGCGCGGCTTGATCGTGACAGGGTCTGCGGGCCGCTCCGGTCCTGCCCTCGCCGAGCATGTACTCATGTTCAGCTTGGTGCTCTGCTCCCGCTTCCCTGAATTCTTAGAGGCCCAGAAGCGGCATGAGTGGCGCCGCACGCCAGAAATGAGCGATTTACGTGCTCTTTATGGTCGCACGATGGGAATCCTGGGCATGGGACATACCGGCAGGGAACTCGCCACGCGAGCCAAGGCCTTCAACATGAGGGTGCTCGGCTACCGTCGCCGCGATCTACCCTGTCCTCCCGGCATTGACCGAATGTACTCCTCCGATAAGGGCGAGACGATTGATCCGATCTTGGAGGAAGCCGATATCGTGGCGCTGGTGTTGAACCTTTCAGACGCCACGTATCACCTGATCGACGAGCGCGCGATCGAGCGCATGAAGAAGAGTGCCATCATTGTCAATCTCTCGCGCGGCGGCGTCATTGATCAAGCGGCCTTGATTGCCGCCTTGAAGGAAGGGCGGCTTGCTGGCGCAGGCCTCGACGTCACCGATCCCGAACCTCCCGCTCCCGACGACCCAATCTGGGACACACCCAATCTGCTCATCACGCCACACTTCACCCCGGCGGTGCCCGACAAAGTCGATCGGTCCCTCGACGTAATCACTGAAAATCTTCGCCGCTATAGAGCAGGTCGGCCGATGCTAAACCGCATTACAGAGGAAGACCTGTGGACCAAGGACTCCACGGCCTCCCTCCGTCCGCTTGAATAACGAAGGAGGCCGCGAACATGCTCGCCTATGTTCTCAAGCGCATCCTCTACATGATCCCGACGCTGTTCGCGATCTCTGTCGTATCCTTTCTTCTCATCCAGCTGCCGCCTGGCGACTTCGTCACCTCTCTTGCCGCTCAAATGTCGCAACAAGGAGACACCATCGATCCGGCGACCCTCGCTCAACTGCGTGCTGCCTACGGCCTTGATCAGCCGATCTGGGTGCAGTACTGGATCTGGATTAAAAAGATCATCCTTTACGGCGACTTTGGCCGCTCGTTCGACTGGGACGCTCCGGTTTCAGATTTGCTCTGGAATCGTCTGGGTCTCACATTCGTACTGTCATTCACCGCTCTTATCTTTACATGGCTCATAGCGCTGCCTGTCGGCATCTACTCAGCCGTGCGCAAGTATTCGATCGGCGATTACGCCGCGACATTCTTTGCCTTCATAGGCTTGGCGGTGCCGAACTTTCTCCTCGCCCTCATTCTCATGTATCTGGCGCTCAAATTCTGGGGCATCAGCGTGGATGGGCTGTTCTCACCTCAATACGTCGATGCGCCCTGGGACTGGGCGAAGACGGCCGATTTTGCCCAGCACCTGGTCATCCCTGTTTTCGTGCTGGCCACTTCGCACATCGCCTCCCTCGTCCGCATCATGCGCGCCAATCTGCTCGATGAACTCTTTAAGCCATTCGTCGTGACGGCCAGGGCAAAGGGACTCTCCGAGTGGCGTCTCATCCTGAAATATCCTGTGCGCGCGGCGCTCAACCCCTTCGTATCAACCATCGGATGGACCCTGCCGGAACTGGTATCTGGCGCGACGGTCACTGCGATCGTTCTCAATCTACCGACAACAGGCCCGTTGCTCCTGCGCGCGCTTATTGGGCAGGATGTCTATCTGGCCGGCGCAATGATCCTGATGTTATCGGTCCTGACTGTCGTCGGGACCCTCATCTCTGACCTTTTGCTTGCGTGGCTCGATCCGCGTATCCGCTATCGGTGAGGCCCACTCCATGAGCCTACAAGACAACGATCTCACGCTCAGTACCCCGACGAAACCGGATACCGGCGTTCCGGAGGTAGCGGATGTTGGTATCACGCAGTATCAGCGCGCTGGTCAATGGCGGCTCGCGTGGTGGAAGTTCAAGCGCCACAAGTTGGCCGTCGCAGGCGGGTTCGTCGTGCTTCTCGTGTATTTCGTCGCCGCCTTTGCCGAGTTTCTCGCGCCGCAAAGTCCAGGTGCTTATACAGCACGCTACACGTACGCACCGCCGCAACAGCTTCATTTTTGGGATGAGACGGGGTTCAACCTCCACGTAAACGGCTACAAGGTAGCTGTGAACAAGCAGAGTTTTGCACGTGAATTCGTCATCGACCCTCAACAGAAGATCCCGGTCGGCCTGTTTGTCAGGAGCGCGCCTTACCAGCTTTGGGGCCTGATCCCATCCGACATTCATCTGATCGGCCCGCTCGATCCTCGCCAGCCGATGTATCTCTGGGGTGCGGATAGACTCGGGCGTGACATGTTGAGCCGTGTCATTCACGGTACGCGGATATCGATGACGATCGGACTCCTGGGCGTTTGTCTGAGCCTGTTCTTTGGCATTCTCCTCGGTGGCCTGTCAGGCTATTACGGCGGGCAAGTCGATAATATCATCCAGCGCATCATCGAATTTCTGCTCGCGATCCCGACTATTCCCCTCTGGATGGGACTTGCGGCAGCGATTCCCCCGTCGCTTTCCCCCGTCCAGGTCTATTTTATGATTACCATCATTCTGTCCCTCGTCGGCTGGACCGGGCTGGCGCGCGTCATCCGAGGCCGCTTCATGTCGATCAAGAACGAAGATTTCGTTGTTGCCGCACGGCTTGATGGGGCAAGCGAACTCGGAATCATACTGCGCCACATGGCGCCTAGTTTTGCCAGCCACATCATCGCATCCGTAACGCTCGCGATCCCGGTGATGGTGCTCAGCGAAACTGCGCTGAGCTTCCTCGGCATAGGCTTGCGCCCGCCAGTGGTGAGCTGGGGCGTGCTCCTCCAAGAGGCTCAGAACATCCGCTCGGTAGGGACCGCTCCGTGGCTGCTGCTACCTGGCATCGCGGTGATAGTGACCGTCCTTGCCCTTAATTTTCTGGGTGACGGCCTGCGCGACGCGGCTGATCCGTATTCGGAATAGGAGTTCTCGATGCAACCCACCGCCGACAGCTCCGATATCGTCCTAACCGTCAACAACCTGTCGCTTGACTTCGACAACGGGCGGTCTGTCGTTCACGCTGTCAAGAACGTCAGCTTCCGGATGACGCGAGGCAAGACTCTGTGTCTTGTAGGGGAAAGCGGCTCAGGCAAGTCGGTGACAGCGCGTTCGCTCATGCAGATCGTCGACCCGGCCGGACGGATCACCAAGGGCCGAACGATCCTCAGCATCGACGGCAAGGAGATCGATATCACTGCCCTTGACCCCAAGGGCAGGGAGGTGCGGCGGCTGCGAGGGGCAAGATTGGGACTCGTCTTCCAGGAGCCGATGAGTGCGCTTTCACCCTTTCATAGCATTGGTGACCAGATCGATGAGGTGATTGAGCTTCACCTGGGGCTCGACAAGGAGGCGGCGCGTGCCCGCACCATCGAGCTCCTTCGCCAAGTCGAAATTGCCAATCCGGAGGCTATGGCCAACCGCTTCTCCTTCGAGTTTTCCGGCGGCATGCGCCAGCGTGTCTGTATCGCCATGGCACTTGCTTGCAATCCGGACATACTGATCGCAGACGAGCCGACGACCGCACTCGACGTTACGACGCAGGCGGAAATACTGGACCTCATCAAGCGGCTGCAGATCGGGCGCGGCATGGCCATGCTGCTGATCACGCATGACATGGGCATAGTCGCTGAGGTGGCCGACGAAGTAGCCGTCATGAGGCGCGGTGAAATCGTGGAATCCGGCACCGTCGATCAGATTTTCTACGATCCAAAGCATCCCTATACCCGCCAGCTCTTGAACGCGACGCTGAAGCTTGAACATAAATCCGAGCGTCGGCTTGCCACGAAACAATCTGAGGTCATGACTGCGGAGCCTATCCTTTCCGTTCGGGGGCTGACCAAGCGCTACGGTGACGTGAAAGGCTTCTTTGGCCTAAGCGCGTCGGAAGGCTTCAAGGCAGTCGATGGCGTGGATTTGGACTTGTACCCCGGTGAAAATCTCGGGATCGTCGGCGAGAGCGGGTCGGGCAAGACGACGGTTGGACGCTTGATCCTGAGGATCATCGAACCGACGGCAGGCAAGGTGCTCTATCGCCCTGAAAATGGGGAAAGGGTTGACGTGGCCACGTTGACCAAGTCGGACCTTCGTCGCTTTCACCGGGAAGTGCGGCTCATCTTTCAGGATCCGTTTGCCTCACTTAATCCGCGTATGACCGTTAAGCAGATTGTGGGAGATCCGCTCTACATCAACCACCGAGGGCAGGGGAGGGAGCGCGAGGACCGGGTTGCGGAGCTCATGCGCCTTGTCGGCCTCGATCCGGCAATGATGGACCGTTATCCCCATGCCTTCTCAGGTGGGCAGCGGCAGCGTCTCGGAATCGCCAGGGCGCTCGCCCTTAATCCTCGCATCATCATCGCCGACGAGGCAACCTCCGCATTGGACGTCTCGATCCGATCCCAGATCCTAGACCTCATGCTTGATCTTCAGAAACGGTTGGGCCTCTCCTTCATTTTCATCTCCCATGACATCTCGGTGGTGCGCTATTTCTGCGACAGGGTAGCCGTGATGCACAGGGGCCGCATCGTGGAAACCGGTGATGCGGAGAAGATTTGCACGGACCCGGACGAGCCCTATACCAGATCGCTCATATCCGCTGTGCCCAGTCCTGATCCGCGTAATAAGCGCATGCTACATCGCCACCGCTTTGGTGCGTACTCGTAAGACAGCATATACGGTGATAACGCCGGGGCTAAAGTGTGCTTCTCTTTCGAGAACAGGAGGTGATCATAACCCAGAGCTTCTCCTTGGATCTGCGCGTGCGGCTTGCGGCCTTTGTCGAGGCGGGCCATCTCTGCCGGGCGGCGGCCCGCCACTTCGAGGTCTGGCCCTATTACATGGTTGGCCACGAGGATTGGGTGAGGGGCCGAGCAACCTCCTTCCTGCCGGGTGAGCCAAAGTGGCAGATGGTGTTCCAGCCATGATGAACACCTTGGCGTGCTCCCTTTGTGGTAGTTTGGAAGGCAGTATCTCATCGCTCTTAGAGTAGGAAGCAAATGCCGTCTCGATAGAGCCATCTACCAGGCCAGAAAGCCGATGGTACCAGGGCCAGACACACTTGAGCGCCAGCACGAGCACCGCGATGTGATCATCGTCGGGGCCGGACTATCTGGCATTGGCGCTGCGCACTATCTGCAGACACGCTGCCCGACTAAAACCTTTAACATCCTGGAGGCTCGGGATGAAATTGGCGGAACTTGGGACCTGTTCCGCTATCCCGGGGTGCGCTCAGATTCCGACATGTACACCCTGGGCTACAGCTTCCGTCCTTGGCGGCAAGAGAAATCGATTACAGAGGGCCCATCGATCCTTCGCTACATCCGTGACACCGCCACAAACTGGGGGATCGATCAAAAGATCCGCTTCGCTCATCGCGTCACGCGCGCCGAGTGGTCCTGCGCGGATGCACAATGGACGGTCGAGGCGCAGGTCGGACCAGACGAGAAGCCGATCCGGTACACCTGCGGTTTCCTCTATGTCTGCAGCGGCTACTACGATTACGACGGGGGCTATTTACCGGGATGGCCAGGCATGGATCGCTTCCAGGGCAAGATGGTGCATCCGCAGCACTGGCCGGAGCCTCTCGACTACGAGGGCCGTCGGGTTGTCATCATCGGCAGCGGCGCAACGGCCGTGACACTGGCTCCGGCCATGGCCGCAAAGGCCAGCCACGTGACCATGCTGCAGCGGTCGCCAACTTACATCGTCGCGCTCCCGGCGCAGGACGCCATCGCCAACGGGCTCCACCAGTGGCTGCCGGCAAACCTGGCCCATCGGCTCGCACGCTGGAAGAACGTGCTCATCGGGATGTTCTTCTACAATCTTGCACGTCTCTCGCCCGAGCGCACCAAGCGGCAGATCCTGCAGGCTGTGCAGACGGAACTCGGTCCAGACTACGATGTGGCCAAGCATTTTACCCCCACCTACAATCCTTGGGACCAGCGCCTGTGTCTGATTCCAGACGCCGATCTGTTCCAAGCTATCCGCTTGGGCAGAGTATCGGTTGTCACGGACGAGATCGAGACCTTCACCGAAACCGGTTTGCGACTTCGTTCGGGAGAAGAGCTCAAGGCGGACATCATCGTCACCGCCACTGGTCTTAAGGTCAAATTACTCGGGGGCATCCAAATTGCTGTCGATGGCATCCCGGTCGATCTGTCCGAGACCCTGCTCTACAAGGGTATGATGTTCAGTAACGTACCGAATCTGGCCTGCGCCATTGGCTATACCAATGCGTCCTGGACGCTGAAATGTGAACTCACCTCAGCGTATATCTGCCGCCTGCTCAACTACATGGACGCCTACGGCTATGCCTGGTGCGTGCCACGCCGGCAGGACGGTCTTGCTGAAGAGCCTGCGATCACTCTGACCTCCGGCTACATCCAACGAGCGGCCTCACTTCTGCCGAAGCAGGGATTACGCAAGCCTTGGCGGTTGTATCAGAACTACGCTCTCGACATGGCAGCCCTGAGCTTCGGCAGACTTGCAGACGGCACGATGGAGTTCGGGCGATCGGACGCCCGACACCGGAACTCCTAGGATCTGGAGCAGCGGTATGGCTCATCGGATGCAACTGAAGGGCAGAACAGCGGTCGTGACGGGAGCAGCAGGCGGCATCGGCCGGGCCATCGCCGTTTCTCTGGCGCAGCGCGGCTGTCATCTGGCCCTGGTCGATATCAATGACACTGGGCTTGTTGAAACAGGTGCTTTGGTGACCAAGCCTGGGATGCGCGTGAGTCAGCACCATCTTGACGTAGCAGATCGTGCTGCGGTCGCGGCGTTTCCAGGAGCCGTTCAGGCGCTCCATCCAAGCCTTGATCTCCTCATCAACAACGCCGGAGTGGCTCTTGGCGGCGCGTTCGAGCAGCTGAGCGAGGAAGACTTCGAGTGGCTGTTCGAGATCAACTTCTGGGGCGTGGTGCGTCTGACCCGAGCTTTCCTGCCGTTGCTGAAGGCAAGCGATGATGCCAGGATCGTCAACCTGTCAAGCATCTTCGGCATCATCGCGCCACCCGGCCACAGTGCCTATGTCGCAAGCAAGTTTGCCGTGCGCGGCTTATCGAATGTACTGCGGTTTGAGCTTGCTGGGACTCCGGTTGGAGTCACGGTGGTCCATCCAGGCGGGGTCGCCACTTCCATTGCCAGGAACGCCCGGGTTGCTGCAGCCATCTCTGCCGAGGAGGCAGCACGGGGGCGCGAAGACTTCAGCCGGCACTTGCGGCTGCCGCCCGAGAAGGCGGGAGAGGTCATCGTCAGAGGCATTGAACGGCGCCAAGCACGGGTGCTGGTGGGCTCTGACGCCAAGCTGATAGCAATGATTGAGCGCTTGGCTCCGGTCTCCTATGGGCGATTCCTGCGCTGGCTGGAAGGAAAGGCATGATGTGACCCGGCACCGAAGGTTGCCCGCTCGCGAAGGAAGCGCAACACCTTGGCTTAGCGACGCAAAATGGAATTCGGCGGGGGGGCGAGCGGGGGCGCTCGGGTAGCCCCTCCCCCCCCCACTTTTTGGTCTCCCCCACCCATCTGGTTCGGGGCCGGCCCCCCCCCCCCCCCCCCCCCCCCCCCCACCGCCGCTACGAATTTGCAGCAACGTCCTGCACTTGGTTGCAGTCGGCTCGGGGGTCAGCTTCGATGCTGATTCACAGGCGAGAGGGAGTATCAGTTATGATGCACATAACGTGACGTTGATAGCGTAGGCCTTGTCACTCACCTGCTCAAGCTTTCAGGACAAGCCCATGATGACTGACTCTCGGCGGGTGTCGAAGCAGGCCACAAGAAAACCCTCCGAAATTGGCGCTGGCGCTGGCCATGCATTGTCCGTCTCACTGGGATGGGGCCAAAGAGAACCTGCCCACAAGGGTTAGCTCTTCTGCAGGTCTACCTGAGGCCAGATGAGGAGAGCAGGATCGCCCCTCGTCACGCCTGTGCCGTGACAGACACCATTGGGAGGGCCTCCAATGTCACGTCCGCAGACCGTCAGAACTTTGCGCTCAACCACCTTCGCACTAGTGACCGCTGTTGGGCTTGGCCTCGCCGACATATTCGCGGCCGCCGCGTCACCCGAGGACGAGATCGCCCGGCTTGATCGCGTGCGAACCAACCTGTTCGAGGAACTCGTGAGGACCCGGGCGGAAGCGGCCACTGCGCGTGCCGAACGGGACGAAGCTGTCAAGGCCCGTGATGCCGCCGAGGCTGAACTCGTACGGCTGAAGCAGGAGGCTGCCAGTGCCAAACCTGCTACCTCTGGGATGAGCGCAGAGACCAAAGCCCAGCCGCAGCACCGTGCTGCGGCCGCAGCATCATCTGCGGTTCGTCGCCAGAGTGTGCGCCCAGCGGCACCGGCAGCGACTGGATCGGTTCCGAGGGCGAGCACGGCGCGTGCGCAGCAACAGTTCGTGCGGGCGAGCCCCACGCCACGCTCAGCCATCAGGTCGTCGGAGCCGGCACCGCGTCAGGGGGCGCCGGTTGCCCGAAGCCAGGAACTGCCTAGCGTGCTGCGCCTGCAAGATCCGCAATAGTCGCCTGCCCGTGGCGGTCTACACGGCATTCGACGATACCCTGGCGGGCTTCGCGTCCGCTTGACCGCGAGTAGACGATCCCCACCTCCACCGGTGCCCGCTGGCCGCTACGGGTGCGCCGCAATTCACCGGCGCTGGTCGCATCAACCCGGATCAACTCCGCGCCCACTTCGCTTGCATGGGTGCGCCCCGCCGTGATGGCCGCCTGTCGGCAGGTTTCGACGATCTCATTGGGGGTGCCCGGACGATACTGGAGCTTGGGAATGCTCGCCCGTTCGGCCGCGTAGCCGCCTCCCAGTCCGGCGGCACCAAGGAGAAGAATGACCCACAGCATGTCTGTCTACCAAAGCGCCCTGCAGATGATGGGCCACGGCATCATGAGTACCGCTTCAAGAAATTCTCACCTGGGCTGTCAGTTCCTTATCCTGAGGTATTAGGAAGGTGGCGCTGCGTAGCTATCGATTTGCCTGTCCCAACAGTCCTGTCACCACGGCCTAACTGAAGTTCAGGATTTGACGGATACTGTTGACAAAGTCGGCACGCGCCGCTTTTTGCCTGCTCAACATACTGAATGTTGGGCCTAATTTGCTGGGCTATGCTAAGTGTTGATCGCCTCAGCCACATCTATGATTTTATCAGCCTTACCGGCACTCACCGGAAGAAAAGCTTTGGTCCGGTTAGGAGGCGAGAAGCAGACCTTCATTTCCGTTTTAGCCGTGTGCTCCAGTGTGCCGAACTCACGGTTAGATCGTTGCATTCGAGCCCTGGCGCGGCTTCGGCTTTCAAGGCCATACGCAAGACCCCTTGCCGCAGGTCACACTCCCTCGAATACTTCGACCGTTGCCTCTGAACAGGCGAGGACCGAATGGAAAACCAGAACCCTGCTCTTGAAGCCGATGTCGTTATGCGGGGCGGCATTACCAGTGGCATCATCTATCCAGGGGCCATCTCAGCGATCGCGAAACGATACCGGCTTCGCTCCCTCGGTGGCACCTCGGCTGGGGCTATTGCGGCCACTGTCAGTGCCGCAGCGGAGTTCGGCCGGTGGAGCGGGCGGAATGCAACAGCCTTTCCGGACATCGTCAGCCCAATTCCAGCTTGGCTTGGGACCAAGACCTCGAGTGGGCGCTCCGCCCTGTTCCATCTGTTCACACCGGACCCGGACACGCGTCCCGTATTCAAACTTGTGACGGACCTAATTGGAGTTCTGGACGGTTCAGGCTCCGCCAAGGCCAAAATCGGCCGTGCCGTCCGGTTGGCTGTGGATCTCCTGCGGCTTCCGATCTTCTGGTTTGGAAGCCTCATGGCTCTGATCGCGCTGTTCGCCTGGGCGGGCATCCCGTTTACACCAGCGACGGTCCTCGTCCTCATCGCAGGCTCGCTGGGCATAGGAGTTCTCGCAAGCCTTGGCCTCGCCGTCTACCGGCTCTGGCATTGGCTGCCCGAGACAGCGGCGCGGCTCAAGACGAATTATTTCGGCATCTGCTCCACCACGGCGGCTGCTCCGGATGTCCAAACCGAGGGGGGAAGACCCATCCCAGGTCTCTCAGCCTGGATGCACCAGACAATCCAGGACGCTGCCGGGATCGGGGACGACGAGCATCCTCTGACCTTTGGAGATCTCTGGAGGGCCTCGGAGTGCAAGCCGGGCCAGCGTGCTGTCGATCTCAACGAGAACACAGACGGAGATGCAATCCGTCAACGGGCACGCGACATTGATCTCGTGCTCATGGCATCGGATCTGACCCGGGGCTGGTCGGCACGCCTGCCCTTCCTCGAGGGGCCGCTCTACTTCCGAAAGAGTGAGCTTGCGATGCTCCTGCCGGAAAGCGTCGTGACCTTCATGTGCACCCGCAAGGCCGACAGCCTCGGCATTCGTATGGGCGATGATGCTTCATGCCCTCCTGATCTGTACCTTCTTCCCGAACCTGAGAACCTTCCGATCCTGTTCGGGGCTCGCCTTTCGCTCAGCTTTCCCTTCTTGATCTCCGCCGTGAAGCTCTACGCCGTAAAACACTACTCCGAAGGGGGCGTCCAACACTTGGAGCCGGTCTGGTTCTCGGATGGCGGCATCACCTCCAACTTCCCGATCCACTTCTTCGATGCGCCGGTTCCGAGTCGCCCGACCTTCTGCATCAATCTCGTCCCGTATGATGCCTCTCTTGAACGGGTTTCGTCGCGCGATGACGATATCGTGGACGAGACGGCTGACGGACAAACATCAGAAATGGCTCAGCAGGGCGAGGCAACGCCACCTCCCTTCTCTGCGGACAATCTCACACGCTCTGCCCCCCTCGACAGGAACACGGATCAGGAGAACTGGGGCTTTATTTGGATGCCATTGAGCAACCATGTTGGCGGTGTGCGCTTCAACAATCTCGATGGAGCAGGGGGCCTGAGCGTCCTGATTAAGTTCTTCTGGGCCGTGTTCGACACGGCCCGTGGCTGGGGCGACAATGAGCAGATGCGTCTGCCGGGCTACCGGGAGCGGATCGTCCATGTGGCCCTGCGGGCCCACGAGGGAGGCCTGAACCTGAACATGCCCGAGGCGACGATCTCGGACCTCGCCCGGCGCGGTGCTCTGGCCGGCGAGTTGATCGCCGCACGGTTCGATCCGTTCGCCCTGACCGACCCGCAAACGGGGTCCCGGCTGGACATGACGATTGGATTCACCAATCACCGCTGGATTCGCTTCCGCACCTTTATGGCGAGTCTCGAAAACCTGGGGCGCAACTTCGTGCTGAGCCTGGAGCGGAGTGCCTCGGCTGCGGCTGAGCGCAACGAAGCGTCATTGGATGAACTCATTAGAAAGGGTGGTGCGGCTCCGGGCCGGCGCGGCAAGATCGGATACGAGTTGGTCAAGCGGCAGCGGAGCTTCATTGAGAAGGAGACTAAAGCCTTTGTGACCCTGATGGAAAAGTGGGCTAAAAAGAGTGTTGCGAGTGAGGATTGCACCTTTGATCGCACGGCAGGCCGGTCGGATACCGGCCGTGCACCACGTCCGAAACCTGCCCTTCAGATCCGTCCGCTGGGTGATCGGGACCCGCGCCAGATCACCTGCGATGCGTCGGCCGTCCTCGCAAGGTCATCCACGAGCGAGAGAAGCCTTGGAGGCTTAGTGCAGCAGGAGGCGGCAGCCTTGCCCACCGTCGCGACAGAGCCTCCGAGCTGATGCATGGAGAATTGCGTTGTTCACGATCGATGTAGATGTCGGTATGTGACATGCCCAATACCGTTCCGTAGTCGCCGTCGTCAGCCTTGCAGAATGTCTGAATGTAGCACACCTGCGACGCTAGCCGGAGGGCAGCAATCTTCACATGACCAGACATTCCGAAAAGTGAATGGACTTCACTGCTTGACCCGATGCCGATGCCCGGCAGATCGCCGCGCCGCTCGGTAGCAAGCTTGCACCGATGGATGAAGTAGCAACCATCTCCCGGATGGAGAGGGGTTCTTCAGATCGGGGGTTCACCCCGACATTTGCGCCCTTTAAACACTCGAAAGAATTGGATCTGCATGCTTGTGCGAGACCCATGATTTCTGGATGAGCGCGTGTTGCACCTCCACCCCAATCCACGAGAGTGATCGGGATGAAGGTGCAAAGCCGTCGAGTTCATTCAGTTGCCGATCGCCACACCCTCACGGCGACTGTCCGCTCCTCCTGTGAGGCCATTCTGGCCCACCACGATGGCTTGGATGCCGGAGTTCATGCTGACCGCCTTCACCTGATGCCCCCTGGCCTCAAGAGCTGACTTCCAGGCCTCCGCTTCTGTGCCGGCCTCGATCTCGGTCGGCCCATTGCGGCTGCCGAAGTTTGGCAGGTCCACGGCAACCTGTGGGTCGAGCTTCCAGTCGAGAAGAGCGACAAGGGTCTTGGTCACGTAGGTGATGATCTGGCTGCCGCCGGGCGAGCCCACCACCGCGTAGAGCTTGTTGTTGGCGTCAAACACGAGCGTCGGCGCCATGGAGCTACGAGGGCGCTTACCCGCATCAACTCGGTTCGCAACCGGTTTGCCATCCTCCTCGGGGGCGAAGTTGAAGTCGGTGAGTTCGTTGTTGAGCAGGAAGCCGCTGCGCGTCATGATGCGAGCACCGAGGCCATCCTCGATCGTGGTCGTCATCGCAACGGCTTTGCCATCCTGATCCACGACAGAGATATGGCTCGTGCCGAACTCGATCCCGTCCGAGGGCGCGAAGCGGAACTCGGTCTTCTGGAACGGCGGATCGCCGGCCTTGGCCCGGCCCATGGACTTGTCCGGGCTCACCAGCCCAGCACGGCTCTTCAGGTATCCGGGGTCAGTCAGGCCACGCACCGGCACGCTCACGAAGTTCAGATCGCCGAGGTAGAGGGCTCGGTCTGCAAACGCGAGGCGGCCGGCCTCGGACACCCAGTGCACTGCATCGGGACCAAGCTTCATGGATGCCATATCCTGGGTCTCAAGGGTGCTCAGCATCTGGAGGACGGCGACGCCGCCGGAACTCGGGGGGCCCATGCCGCATATCTGGTACGTCCTATACGGTCCGCAGACCGGCGCCCGCTCCTCGACCTTGTAGCCCTTGAGATCATTGATGGTCATGTCCCCAGGATTTGTGGTGTGGCGCGTCACGGTCGCGACAACGTCGGCCGCGATCTCGCCGGTGTAGAACGCATCGGCGCCTTTGTCGGCGATTTCCCGCAGGGTGCGCGCGAAGGCGGGGTTCTTCAGGATTGTGCTGACGGGCTTTGGCTTTCCATCCTCGCCGTAGAAGTAGGCCCGAGCGATAGGGTCGTTCTGGAGGTACTTGTCCTGGGTGACAATGCCGTTGAGATACGGGGAGATCGCAAACCCCTCGTCCGCCAAGCGGATGGCCGGGGCGATCAACTGTGGCCACGGGAGTTTGCCCCAGCGTTTGTGCGCTGCCTCCAGGAGGCGCAGCGTGCCCGCGACTCCAACGGACCGGCCGCCTACCACGGCATCGTAGAAGGGCATCGGCTTGCCGTCAGGCCCGAGGAAACGGTCTGGCTTGGCCGCAGCCGGCGCCACTTCACGCCCATCCAGGGTCACGACATTGGAACCGTCCCAGTGCACGATGAACGCACCGCCGCTGATACCGGAGTTCTGAGGCTCCACGAGGTTCAGAACGAATTGGATCGCAATGGCTGCGTCAACTGCGCTTCCGCCTGCCGCCAGGATCTCGCGTCCGGCTTGGGACGCCAACGGATTAGCGGCGGCTGGTGTTGTCACGTTAACCAACCCCGGGCGCACTGAGGCAGATTTGGCCGCATGACAGTTTCGGAGGGCTAGATTCTACAGGAAAAACGGCTTTTCAAACAGTATGTTAGCGCATCCGGTTGGATACCCTGGACGATAATCTGGACACTAGGTGCATTGGATTTCCACGAATAATTTGGCCGACGAACTATCCGGACCGTCTGCTCTCCCGTGCCACTGAGATGTCACCTGAAAACTTATTCAGGCTTCGACCTTCTCCTTGCCATGGTCTTGCGCTGAGATAATTTAGCTATCTGTTTCAAGAGCTTATCCTTCCTTGTAGGGCTAACCTGGACAGGAACCTGGACATTCGGAGCGTCAGCTTCCAAGTTGGATTTTGCCACCAGTTCCTCCAATTTCTCACGGCGGCGCTTAGAGGCTTCGTTAGCCCTGTTTTGAAGCTCCAACATGTCAGCAGGAGGGACATGGGAGTAATGCTTTGCCGTTATGGCGATGTTTGCATGACCGAGATGTTGCTGTACGGCCCTTAAGTTTCCCGTGCCCCGGAGCAACCGCCCACCGGAGGTCCGACGACAGTCGTGAATACGGATGTCAAATCCCAGTTTTGTTCTGGTGCGATGGAACCAAGTAGCGAAGCCCCATTTGGTAAGGGGATAGCGTTTCCCAGCAACATAGCGCAGCCCATTCTTTGGGTTAGTCCATGTCTTCCTGCACACAAAGGTGAATACGTAAACTGGGTGCTTACCTCGTTCATTCAGTAGGATTTCCAGCATCTCGTCATCAATCTTGATGACGTGTTCACGACCACCCTTCTGCACCACTTTGATCTCACGGTTGCCGAGATCGATCTGCTGCCAAGTCAATGTCGCGAAGTTTGAGAGGCGCAGACCGGCCAAAAGCGCGAACATGAAGCACGCGCCGTAATCTTCGCGGCAATGCTCCCTTATCTTGGCCTCTTCTTCTAACTTAATCTCGCGGGTGCGCGGACCAGCCTCCCTTTGCGCAAGAAGCGACCACTTGATTGGGGTCACCGGCACTTGCCATTCATCACGTGCCATCATGTAGACGCGGCGAAAGAGAGACCACGTGTAGCGGTTGATAGTAGCGCCAGAGAGTTTCACTGGTTCCATTGAGCGCGTTTCCGGGTTCCACTTTAAGACCGGTTCACCCTTCCCATTAAGTCTTGGCTGAAGTTTCCGCCTCTCCACGATCATACGCATGGTTTCCAATGTGACATTACTCATCAGAGTGTCAGGGCCAATCCAGTCAACGATCCGCTCAAACTCTTTTTCCTCGGTGCCGAGATCCCGTAGGTTGATATTGCCGTTCGAACGCTGACGCTCCAAATACTTGGAAACAGCATGCAAAACAGTCATACCAGCGCCTGCTTGCTGATGCGGAGTCGCAAGCGCTTGCTTCTGCACCTCTATCTTTGCAGCGCGCTCGATCCGCTCAGCTTTGCGCTTGTCGGTTTCACCCGTACTACCTTGGAATCTTTGCCCTTTGAAGAAGAAGCGGTAGGTCCAGATATTTGTCCCAGGCGGCCTATAAAGTGTCATGTGATCACGCTCCGTGTTTGGCGCGGAAGCGCTCCGCGAACGATGCAGCACTGACGGGTTCGACGGTTTTTTGGGACGGCCTTGAGGCTTGTGCGCTTGTCGGAATAGGATTGCTCACGTTTCGACGTGTTCTCTTAGAAGCGTAGGCGTCCAACTGAGCAGCCGTGAAGCGAATCTCGCGGTGTTTCGAGCCACGCCGCGCAAGGTCTATGTATTCGATCTCCCCGTCATGAACGAGACCGAGGAGGTGATCACGCGAACACTTGAGCCTCCGCGCAGCCGCAGGGATGTCGTAAAGGCCGCCAGTTCCTGAATTGGCGACAGTTATTAGGCCATCGACGAATGCTGCCAGTGCTCGCTCCAGCACTGCCAAATCGCCGAGGGCATGAGTCTGACGAGGTCTGCGAGGCATTATTGAAACGCCTCCGGATTGGTCATGAACGGCTTCAGCATCCCGGCAATTGTGCGCAGCGCCTTTTCGCGTTCGAAATACGACGCAAATCCTTCCGGGTAGACGGGAGTGACAGAGGTCTGAACCAACTGACCGGTTATGTTCGCCCGAAGAATGAAAAAGCTGCGATCCTTCAGAAACCGGTATGCAGTGGCCGCTGCCATAGCCATATCGAGATCATCTTCGAGAACTGCACAGACAATCAATTCACAGAGTCGCTGCTCCGCTGAACGAACATCAATGGCAGCCTTGCCGTGTCCATGAACAAGTTGATGCGGCTGCTCGACGCGAGAAAGCTCGAAGTGCTGAAGCAGTTGTTCCGCCTCAGTTGTATAACCAACTCGGATTGGCATAATCTGTTTATAATGGTGCGCTGGAACGTATAGGCAAAAGCATCCGAATGCCTCAAACCCTGACTCTGTCAGGTATGTATTGTGATTCTGATTCATAATTTCTGATGAAGACATCATTCACGCCTCCCGATGCTTCAAAGCACTTGCGATCCTGATCGCTTGTCGGGATGGTCACGATATGTTCTCAGATGGTCAAGCAATATATTCCGGATACTTATGCCATTACACTATTGACAAAACCAGTTTTTACAGGTGTGTATTTGCCAATATACTTATACTTACTTTCGTTCTACCAGTTTTAGTTTAATATATAAATGCAGATTAGTTCAACAAAAATTGGTTCGCGCTAAATTGTTGCTCCACACTAACGGCAGCAAACGCCCCGTGGCGCAGACCAGCCTCGGACAAGATCCGCCTCAGCCGAGAGCAGCGTTATGGTTAGCCACTCGATATTGTTCAAAGAATTGGTGTGCCCCTTGCCACGAAGCCTGCTGATGTGCCTGATTCTAATGGGCTGCTGACGAAACAAGGCCCGGTCGAAGGTGATGGTATATCAGTGGTTGAGTTGGAGCGTATTAAGCCGGGCAGTCGGATAAGGGGTCTCGATCCATCTGGCGTCGCAGATATCATTAGCGTCTCTTGGTTCGGTTCAGATACGCTGGAGGTCGTTTACCGTGTTGACGGTCGCGTAGGGCAGCGGCTCATCTTTCGCTCAGAAGAGCCTGAGTTTGAAACGATTGCTGGTGGTCGCGCATTCAGCTTTGACGGCGACGGCCATCTCCTTCGGCTTGCATCCGAAGCCATGCGGATCAGGCTCGCTCATCTGTTTGATCCTTACATGGCGGTGCACGCATCCCGCATAGAAGCACTCCCGCACCAGATCACGGCGGTTTATGCAGAGATGCTGCCACGCCAGCCTCTCCGGTTCTTACTTGCGGACGATCCCGGCGCTGGGAAGACGGTGATGGCCGGGCTGCTCATGAAGGAACTACTCATCCGAGGCGATCTTGAACGATGCCTAATCGTCGCCCCCGGCTCTCTCGTCGAGCAGTGGCAGGATGAACTCGATGAGAAGTTTGGCCTCAAGTTCGATATCCTCACGCGCGACCAGATTGAAGCTTCAGTGACAGGTAACCCCTTCGCTGAGAAGGGTCGCCTCATCGTCCGCTTAGACATGGCTGCGCGTTCAGAAGACATCAAAGCGCGCATTGGGGCCGCCCCCGACTGGGACATCATTATTTGTGATGAAGCTCATCGCATGGCTGCCTCCTACTTCGGGGGCGAGGTGAAGGAGACACAACGCTACAAGCTTGGCAAACTCCTCGGGCAGCGTGCTCGCAATCTCCTGCTCATGTCAGCAACGCCGCACAATGGCAAGGAAGCCGACTTTCAGTTGTTCATGGGCTTGCTCGACGCAGATCGTTTTGAAGGTCGCTTCCGGGAAGGGGTCCACAAAGTGGATACCTCCGACATGATGCGCCGCCTGACAAAAGAGGAACTTTATCGGTTTGACGGCACACCGTTGTTCCCAGAACGCAGAGCCTATACGGCAACCTACGAACTATCGCAGGCGGAGCAGGCGCTTTACGAGGGGGTCACGACATACGTTCGGACAGAGATGGACCGTGCAGACCGGTTCGGCGATGACAAGCGACGCGTGAATGTCGGCTTTGCACTTCAAATCCTTCAGCGTCGCCTTGCATCTTCTCCAGCCGCAATTCACCGGTCACTTCAGCGGCGACGCGAGCGTCTTGAAACCCGGCTTCGAGAAGAGCATCTTATTCGCGCGGGAGCCGATGCAGGAGCCCGACTAAGAATATCTTCCCCTCAAGTCCCATCCTACGATCCTGACGAAATAGATGAAGTTCCAGGAGACGAGGCTGAAGAAACTGAAGATCGCATCGCCGATCAAGCAACGAGCGCTCAAACTATCGCTGAACTTGAGGCTGAGATAGCTACTTTAAGAGCGCTTGAGACCCAAGCGCTTGCAGTTCGCCAATCCAGACAGGACACCAAATGGCGTGAACTTGTCTCGATCCTGGAACACCCGCTGATGTTTGATCCAGAGACGGGTTCACGACGCAAGCTCCTGATCTTTACGGAGCCAAAGGACACACTGGAATACCTCGCCGATAATATACGGGTTCGGCTCGGCAAGCCTGAAGCCGTGGCAGTCATACATGGTGGAGTGGCACGCGAGGCGCGGAAGGCCGCGATTGCTGCGTTCAATGACGATCCTGTAGTACGCGTCCTTATAGCCAATGATGCCGCTGGGGAGGGTGTGAACCTCCAGCGTGGCGCTCACCTAATGGTCAATTATGACCTACCATGGAACCCAAATCGACTGGAGCAGCGATTTGGGCGCATTCACCGGATCGGCCAGACGGAGGTCTGTCATCTATGGAACTTGTGCGCAGCCAACACTCGCGAGGGTGAAGTATATCGGCGGCTCCTTGAGAAGATTGAGGACGCACGCAAGGCATTAGGTGGACGCGTCTATGACGTACTTGGGCAACTCTTTGAGGGACAGGCCCTGCGTGATCTGCTCGTTGAAGCAATCCGTTATGGCCAAGATCCAACCGTTCGCCAGCGTATGTTCCAAGCCGTTGATAATGCGGTTGATACAGAAACTATCAACCGGTTGGTGGAAGCACGAAAGCTCACCAGCGAGGGTCTCGACCCACGCAACGTCGGTCATATCCGGGACGAAATGGAGCGTGCTGCCGCGAGGCGACTGCAACCGCGCTACATTCGCTCATTCTTCGAGGCGGCCTTCGAGCGGCTCGGAGGGCGCATGGCACGTCGGGAGACCGGGCGTTACGAGATCAGCCGAGTACCTCCATCGTTGCGGGATAGAGACCGTTTGATCGGCAGAAGTGATCCTGTTCTGGAGCGATACGAGCGGATTACATTTGATAAATCGTATATCATCGGCCCTCCCCCGGCATCCCTAATCGCCCCTGGCCATCCGCTACTTGATGCAACCGTCGATCTCGTTCTGGAGCGGTTTGGCTCCGTAATGAAGCAAGGTGCTGTCCTCGTTGACGAGACGGACGAGAGCAACGTATGCCGCGTCATGTTCTATCTTGAGCATGCTATCCGCGACGGGCGTACAGTCCAAGGTGGCGAGCCACGTGTAATTTCGCAGCGCCTTCAGTTCGTAGCACTAGGCGAAGATGGGACAGCACGCGATGGCGGTCCTGCTCCCTACCTGGACTACCGACCGATCACCAACGAGGAGCGAGCTACAATCGGCTCTGCTCTTCAGGCATCCTGGTTATCAGGTGATCTTGAGCGACAGGCATTTGGATTTGCCATCCAACACATTGTACCAGCCCACCTCCGAGAGGTGCGTGAGCGGCGGCTTGCTGAGATTGAAAAGGTGGAGCGGGAGGTAGTCGCGCGCCTCACCCGCGAGATCACCTATTGGGACTCGCGTGCGGCTCGGCTCAGGGAGGAAGAGCGAGCGGGTAAGGAACAGCGCCTTAACGCGGTGAATGCTGAGGCCACCGCACAAATGCTGGCAGATCGGCTTGAACGACGCAAAGCTGAACTTGATCGCGAGCGCCAGATTACAGCGCTTCCTCCGCTGGTGCGTGGTGGTGCGCTAGTCGTCCCCATAGGACTATTGAAACACATCCAATCGTCGCAGCCGGGTCGGCCTCCGTTCGGCAATGATCCTATCTCGGTGGCAGAAGCCCGGTCACGCGTCGAACGAGCGGCGATGGAAGAGGTGATGGCGGCAGAGCGCCGGTTGGGACGCTTGCCGCGCGACGTGTCCAATCTGAAGTGCGGTTACGATATTGAGAGCCGCGATCCAGTTTCGGGCCACCTCATCTTTATTGAGGTGAAGGGGCGTCACCCTGATGCCGATCACGTTATAATCACCCGTAACGAAATCCTGACCGGTCTCAACGAACCAGATGCCTGGGTGCTCGCCATCGTCCGCGTAGACGGCACCGTCGTCCAAGAGCCTATTTACATTCGTGCACCGTTTGAGAGAGAGCCCGGCTTCAATGAGATTGCAGTGGTGTTCAAGCTGGACGACTTACTGGCAATAGGGGCTCCTCCCTCATGACGCCTCCCCGCGCACTTAACGGGCAACATAGGATCGGATCGGTTGCCTACACCTCTGCCAAAGTTCACGATCCGTTACTGAAATTACCGTACAACATCGCCTTTTAACTCAGGCCCTGCATGTCGTCTCTCTCGTCCTCTCCTGCCCGTAAGAAACTCATCGAAGTCTCAATTCCGCTAGAAGCCATCAACGCGGCCTCTGCAAAAGAGAAATCGATCCGTCATGGTCACCCTTCAACCCTTCATCTCTGGTGGGCACGGCGACCGCTTGCCGCGTGTAGGGCCATCCTATTTGCCCAACTCGTTGACGATCCTTCTGCTTGGCCAGACCGATTCCCGACAGTGGAAGCGCGTGACGCCGAGAGAAGGCGGTTGCACCGCATCATTGAAGCCATCGTGCCTTGGGAAGCAACGAACAATGAGGCGGTCCTGAACGCTGCGCGCTGGGAGATCGCTCGCTCAGTGGCCTGGGGGCTTGGCGAGGAGCCGCCGCCGCAGGATGATGCTTCTGCCATCCTCGATTACCTTCAGGCTAAGGCCCCGCCAGTTTACGACCCGTTCTCAGGAGGTGCCTCCATTCCCTTGGAGGCACAGCGACTTGGGCTCCGCGCGTATGGCTCAGACCTCAACCCAGTGGCTGTCCTTATTGGGAAGGCGCTGGTCGAGATCCCACCGAAGTTCGCTGGATGCGCCCCCGTAAACCCAGATGCGCAAAGTGATCAACGGCTTGTAGGTAAGACTTGGAAGGGCGCTCAGGGCCTTGCAGAGGATGTCCGCTGGTATGGACACTGGATGCGGGACGAGGCTGAGCGACGCATCGGTCACCTGTATCCGCAAGCTACGTTGCCGAACGGGTCAAAGGCCACAGTGATCGCTTGGATTTGGGCGCGCACGGTTCGCTCTCCTGATCCGGCCGCAAAAGGAGCGATGGTCCCACTGGTCTCCTCTTGGGTGCTCTCCACGAAGGAAGGTAAGAAAGCGTGGATAGAGCCAATCATTGATCCATCTGTACAGGATGGCTATCGTTTTGAGGTGCGGACTGGAAGCCTCGAAAAGATACATCAAACAAAGCTTGAACTCGGGACGAAGTCTGCAAAAGGTCAAGCCTTTAACTGTATCCTGACCGGCGCTCCAATTGAACGCACTTACATCCAGAGCGAAGGTAAGTCAGGTCGCCTTGGAACGCGGTTGCTGTGTGTAGTCTTCGAGCAGAACGGCAAGAGAGGCTTTCTTGATCCAGACCGATACGACGATCACGGGATAACGGAGCAAGAACTTTCGAAGTACGCAAGTGATGCCCGGTCGGACTTCCTGGCAGGGGAAACTCCGACGCGCGCAATGATCACTGGAGGAGTGTGCTCTGCTTACGGGCTCAGCACATGGGGCGACCTATTCACATCGAGACAGGTTGTAGCCCTCACGACTTACGCCGAGCTTGTAGCGGAAGCCAGAAATCGAGTTCTTGAAGACGGCATTCGCCTTGGCGAAGACGCGCCCAGCTATGCAGATGCCGTCGCAACGTATCTCGGGCTCGGCGTAGGGCGACTGAGCGACATACAGAACGCGTTGTGCCGCTGGGAGGCTTCGAAAACGCAAGTTCGAAATCTTTTCAGTCGCCAAGGCATGGGCATGGTTTGGGACTTTGCCGAGAACAACCTGTTTAACAGTGCAGCGGGTGACTTTCTAACCAGCTTGGAAAGTCTAATTAAAGCTATCGGCAGCGCACCAGCGAAGGGCACCGGTTCAATCAAGCAACTTGATGCAACTCGCAACAACTATCCAGTCAGGCCGATTGTTATTTCCACTGACCCTCCGTACTATGATAATATAGCTTACTCGATACTCTCGGACTTTTTCTACGCTTGGCACCGGAAAGCACTCATTAATGTTTGGCCGGATCTATTCCGGCGGCTTACTACACCAAAAGAAGGAGAGCTTGTTGCGACCGCATACTTACACGGTGGTCGCGCTGAGGCAGAAGCATTTTTCATGAAAGGCATGAGCGATGCCTTAGCTGCTATGCGCAAGGCCGCCACAGATGGAGAGCCGCTGGTAATTTACTATGCCTTTAAGCAGTCTGAGTTGGCTGAGGAGGGACTCACATCTGCCGGTTGGGCTTCTTTCCTGCAAGCAGTGGTAGATGCGGGTCTAGTTGTGGATGGGACATGGCCAGTGCGAACTGAACTCGCCAACAGGATGATTGGGCGGGATGCTAATGCACTTGCATCGTCCATCGTCCTAGTCTGCCGAAAGCGACCAGAAAAAGCCGCCGTTGCTACGCGCGCGGAGTTCCTTCGAGAACTTCGCCGCGAACTTCCAATGGCGATGAAGGAAATAATCGCTGCTCGCGTAGGGCCAGTCGATTTTGAGCAAGCTGTGATCGGACCCGGCATGGGCGTTTTCACCCGATACGTCAAAGTGTTGGAGGAAGATGATAGTGTGATGAGTGTTAAGACAGCCTTGGCTCTCATCAATCGCGCCCGTCTTGAAGTTGATCCAACACCAGCAGGAAACTATGACCCGGCGACCCAGGTCGCTATTGCTTGGTTCCAAGCCCATAGTTACAGCGAAAAAACCTCCGGTGAGGCGATACTACTCGCTAATGCCAAGGGAGTTGCTCTTCACGATTTATTCTCGGCAGGGGTCTTTCATGATGGACACGGGAAGGTTCGGTTGGTGAAACGCGAGGACTTGCCAGCGAACTGGTCCCCTGCGACGGACAAGACATTCACCGTCTGGGAATGTGTCCAGCACACAGCCCGTGCACTCGACCAAGGTGGATCACAAGCAGCGGCGGGGCTCATCAAAGCAATGGGCCGCAGGGCCGAAGATGCACTCTCGCTCGCATACCGGCTTTACGACATTGCAAATGCACGCGGCGACGTTATCGAGGCTCGGGTCTACGCCGAACTCGCAGCAGAGTGGCCAGACTTGGAGGCGCTCGCAGCGAATCTCCCAGATGACGCGTTGCCAAGATCGACGCCTATCCAGCCATCGCTATTCGGTTAACTTACTGATCCGGCACAAGAGAGAAAGAGATTTCAATGTCTGAGGCGAAGGAGACGCTTCATAGGCTGCAAAGCGCGCTGTTCCATCTTCAGCGAGGAATCCATCCCTTTGTTCAACAGCACCTCTCAGCCAAGCACGGGGCGAACTGGCGGCACTACGCGAGCCGAGCTAACGGCTCCGACCCACGCGGAGATCTTGATGCCTACGCGCTTCTAAAGACCATACAGGACAACTGGTCGGATGTATTTTCCGCTCGGCTCCCCCGTAACACGCGCTCCTTCATCTTCGCCGCGTTTGACGCACGAAACGCATGGGCGCATCCACCGCTCACGGGCATCCCTTCTGACGACGCCCTGCGCTACCTAGACGCCATTCATCAGTTGCTTCTCGCTGTCAGGTCAAGTGAGGCGTCAGCCGTGAAGGCCCTGCACCTAGAACAGGTTCGTGTTGCGGCGGGAATGCCAGACGGCGCGGGTGCCACAACATTCGTGAAGTCCTCATCCGTTCCACAAGAGAGTCTCGGTTTTGATGTGCCCCAGCAAACCTCGGTTGGGCAACTCAAGCCTTGGCGCGAGGTTGCTGCCCCACATACGGATGTTTCGGCGAGCCGGTTTGAGGAAGCCGACTTCGCCGTTGATCTCACCCAAGTAGATCTGAACCGTGCTCGCGGCGACTACCAGAACCCGCGCGATTTCTTTGCCAAGACCTATCTTACTGAAGGCTTGCGACGTGTGTTGAGGCTCGGCTTAGAGCGACTGACGGGAAAAGGTGGCGAGCCAATCATTGGGCTCCAAACCAGCTTTGGCGGCGGTAAGACTCACACCATGTTAGCGCTTTGGCATCTCGCCAATGCCGAGGAACCGCGTGCCTTGACAGGTATCCCGGAACTCCTCGATGCACTCGGTATTGAGACTCTTCCCACTATCAAAACCTTCGTGTTCGTGGGCACTGGCAAGGGACCGAACGAGCCGATGAATCGTCCCGACGAGCCGACCGTACGGACGCCGTGGGGCTATCTTGCGTGGCGTCTTGCTGGAGATGCTGGACTTGAACTCGTGCGCGAGTCCGAGAACGCCCGGACCAATCCTGGCTCCGAAGCGCTCATGAGCGTGCTGGCCAAGGCCGGGCCGTCTCTCATCCTCCTTGATGAGGTAGTAGCGTACGGACGCCAATTGGAGGGCAGCGCATTTGAGGCATTCCTATCTTTCATCCAATCACTTACCGAAGCGGTAAAGGCATCGCCCGGTGCGCTCTTAGTTGGTTCGCTCCCGGAATCGATCCAGGAGGCGGGTGGCGTTGCAGGGCAGCAAGTTCTTGTGCGCCTTCAATCAATCTTCGGCCGCGTCCAGTCCCCTTGGCTGCCTGCGCAGGGGATGGAGACCTATGAGATCATCAGACGCCGCCTGTTCCAGGACCTTCAGCCCGAGGAAGCCAAAGAGAGAGACAAAACAGTCAAGCGGTTTCATGATCTCTATAAACAGAACCCGAACGATTTTCCCGCCGAGTGTCGAGAAGCCGCTTACCTAGAGCGGATGCGCGTCTGCTACCCCGTACATCCGGAACTCTTTGACATGCTCTCGTCAGACTGGGCAACATTATCCCAGTTCCAGCGGACGCGCGGCGTGCTGAGGTTCATGGCGAATGTCATTTACGCTTTGTGGCGGTCAGAGACTAATGAACCACTGATCCTTCCCGGCTCCCTTCCGCTTTCTGATCAACGGCTCCGATCTAGTGCGCTCCACCCGCTCCAGCCAGCCTATGCAGCAATACTGGATAGCGAGATCGAAGGTGATAACAGCCTCGCGCAACGCGTAGACGCTTCAAAGCGGCGGTTTGGGGAAATCCGAGCCGCGACGCGTGCTGCTCGTGCCATCTTTATGGCAACTGCACCACACGCCGGAGCCACCCATGCCGGAATGACAGGGGCTCAACTGCGTGTTGCCTGCGCCCGGCCAACCGATCCTCTTCCGACGTTCGGCGATGCGCTACGCGAACTGAAGGAACGAGCCAATTACCTCTACGAGGACGGTGGCCGCTATTGGTTTGCGACCCAGCCAACCTTGAACCGAATTGCAGATGAGAAGGCGAAGTCAATCCCGTTGCATGAGGTCAATACTGCTATTGCCGCAGAACTGCGCGAGGATGCACGGAGCAGGGGCGGCTTTTCGCGGGTACATGCCGCGCCAGATGACCCTAATGATGTTGAAGATGGAGGGGACCTCGCCCTGATCATCCTCGGCCCGACGACAGCACACACTGGCCGTACCGCTGGACCTTCTCCAGCAACTGATATTGCCACGTCAGTCCTACAGCGTTGCCGTTCCTCGCAACGTATTCGGCGCAACACCTTGTTTTTCGTAGCCGCCGAGGAGGTCGAACTCGGTAAAGCCACCGAGAACATTCGGCAGCGGATCGCGTGGCAGACTATCCTCAACGACGAGACGTTAACGGGCGGACTCACCCAAGCACAGTTGGGGGACGCCAAGGAAAAACTGCGGTCATTCACTGAGAGTACTCGGCGGAGTTTGCGCGCAGCATGGTCACATGTGCTTTACCCGCTAAAGCCTGAAGCGACAGCGACGGGAACGGCATTCGAGCTTGCTCATCTACCAGTTACTGCGCGTGAACGCGCCTCCATTGCGTCGGCAACCTACGACAAGTGCCGTGCTGACGGCGTTATCTTGGAAAAGCTTGGGGCGGAGACCTTCGCCAGCCATCTTGCACCCCTGTGGCCTGAAGATGAGCCACATTTGCCGGTGAAGCGTATTGCCGATTGGTTCGCATCCTACGTTTACCTTCCAAAACTAAAGGACAATGTCGTTCTGGCTGAAGCCATACGCCTTGCCCTGAGCAGTCTCGGGGCTCCCTATGGTTACGCGGAGGAGTACAATGAAGCGACTGGGAGATATCGTGGGCTGTCACTAGACAAAGCCGTTCCCGTGGACATTGGCTCAGACGCAGTTCTGGTAAGGCGCACGGTAGCGGAGCGCCAGATTGAGGCTGATCAGCCAGTTCGATCTCAGGAGTATGGTGGGAGAACTGCGACGGTCTCGAATCGTCCTGAAGGTGGCATATTAGGTGGGGAAACGGCAACGCGCACACCTCTTGGTCATTCGCCAAAGCGCGCCCTGCGTCGCTTTGTAGGTGTCGTTGATCTTGATCCGCAGCGACCTATTCCGACCATCCAGAAGGTTGTCGAGAATGTTATTGCTGAGCTTCAGCGCACACGAGGAGCATCCATCAAGCTCACACTTGAGATTGAGGCGGAGGCGGCGTCTGGCTTTGATGAAGGTGACGCATCAATCGTCAGGGACAATACCAAGGCACTGAAGTTCAAAGAGGGGCCGACAGGATTCTTCGAAGAGTAACTGCGAACCAAAACCTGGAGTGGTCTGCAATGACGAGACCCGCGCTGGAATTGCCGTGCTCATCAAAACAGAGCCGTAGATCACCGAGCCAGAACGTTTCCAATCCTATAAGGTGAAGTTCTTCTCCTGCACCCGCAAGCAGTAGTCGGCGAATGCTTTGTCGGCTTGCTCGGTTGGGTGGCTCCCAAGGAATTGGCTGATGCGATCCTCGGTGACCGCTGCAAGTCCGTGCTTGAGCACGCAGTTGAAAGCTGTGATTTCTTCCTGGGGCTGGATCAGCTTGCGCTGGTTCGGGCTTAGATTTGCTATCCCACATGCTTTCAGCATTTCGGCATAACTGTTCTCCAAGACGCGCTTGTTGGTAGAGGAACCAATAAAGTCATCTAGGTATACAGAAATGAAGACCCCTTCTGCCTCGGCTTTTCTAATTGCCGCCATAACAGGGGAACGCATCAGAACAAGGCTCGCTAGAGCAGGCGACTGAACAAACCCGATGGGTAGTGCATATCTCGGTCCAAGAAGCGGGTTCTTGACGCACGACCACTTGCCGTAGGTCCGAGCTTTTTCGAATCCAACCTTGTGAAGAGCTTCGCAGGCGCGATTGCGCGAAATCGCGTAGTAAAAGTGCTGGAGATCAATCCGGAAAAAGAAACGGTTGTCGAGGTGCCGATGGAGGGCCGCTACGTGGCCTCCACTGCGGTAATGGTAGAAGCAATCCGGAAGTTCTACGCGACTCCGGCAAAACTCAACAATCCGCTCGCCCTTGCGGGTGCACTCATCGTTGGGCACAAAGATAAACTTTTCACCCAGCCTGAACTTTTCTTTGTAATTTTGGAACATAGCTGGTGATAGTTGACGGCCTTGTTCACGATTTCAATCACAACAGGGAGAGCCTTGTGACAGGCCCAACCCAGAAGGACGATCTCGCGAACAAGGCGTATAAGGTCAGCGTATCTGCGCATTCCATTGCCTCCATTCGTGACCACCAGCTACCCACGACTCCAAGCGTATGGAGCCGTCAACCAATAAGACAATCTTATGGTCAAGCCATAAGCATGTCAGAAAGACATATCGATGCTTGCCCAAAGGCAGACACTCGATAGTCCGGGAGCCGGGGCAGAATGCTGGCGGCTGTCGATGACAATAAGCTTAGCAGTTTAAGGGGCAAGAAAATATTCAATTTAATCCACTGATTCCACAAGGCTGCGCGAACCCTGGCAAGCTCATAGACCTCAGCAACTGTTTGCCGGGAGTTCTCAAGGATGTATGCCCTTCCAGCCACTACTTTGTTCGCCCTCGGGATGCCTCGCATCTAATGCTTGTGGTGCAGTGCTATGGATCATTGTATCAGTATTGCCGAATCTCCTCCTGACGCGCCCAGCGCCTCCCTCGTTCTAGGTGTCACTTGTCGTTGTTTGTTCGATCCATGGTTCCCAGGACCTATGACCCAGTTGATCGGTGTATTTACTGTGGTGCGGAGCGCTATGCAGCGGACAGCAATCGGTACTTGGCCGAGGAGCACATCATCCCGTTTGGCCTCAATGGCGGACTTGTTTTGCCCAGGTCCAGTTGTCGCAGATGCGAACGTGTTACCGGGCGGGACGACTCGTTGGTTCTGAAGGGAGCGTTGCTCGGATGTAGAACAATCCTCGGCTTGAGGACCCGAAATCCAAAGGACAGGCCCAAAGCACTTCCGCTCTTTGATGCAACCACAACACCGAACCGTAAGGTGATGGTCGCGATTGAGGATTATCCGATATCTATCCTGCTCCTGCATCTCGGGCCTCCTCCCGCCTTAACGGGTGACGTGGCAAGCGCAGGGAGACCAACAGGTACTTGGTGTCACTTCTTCAGACGGGACACGGCCGTCCTACGCTGGAAGTATGGGCTTAAGGAGTTCGGAACCTCATCGCTGGACAGTTGGGCGCTCAGCCGTGTCCTTGCGAAGATTGCACATTCCTACGCAGTCGCAGAGCTTGGCCTTGAGGGCTTTTCCGCACTCTTGGCAGAACCAATCCGCGAGCAAGCGGATCATATTTATAACTTTGTCGGCGGCGCACAGGAATATCTACCGCCAAGCAATCACCTACACGAGATCGGTTTCGAGCCTACTTCATCTGAACACGATTACATCGTTGTCCGAATAAGACTATTTGCCTTTCTGGGTGCGCCTGTCTACCGAGTTGTTGTCGGCACACGATGTGTTCAGCATCCTCGCGATCAGGATGGTACAGTCAAGAACGTGCTAAAGCGATCTCGATGCGGGTCTGAATCCTTTGAGGCAGGCTAACGATTGATCAAGCCCTGGCCTAACTTGGCGCTTGAACAAACTCGACGCCGTACTTGGCTGCAATGTCTCGAAAGCTGGATGACCCAGCCTTTGCTGGGTTGCCACTGTCCACTTGGGCGTCAACGATCTCGGTGATGAATGCCTCGAACACCCCGGCTGGGGAGGTGATGCCCATCTGCCGCCCAACGCCAGGACCAAGGTTCTTAAGCCCATGGATCGTGCCCCCAGGTGCGAACATCGCTTCTCCTGGGCCGAGGATGCGAACCTCGTCCCCGACCTGACCTTCGAACCGGCCCTCAATGACAACATGCCACTCGTCGTAGGGATGGCGGTGAAGGCCAGCCCCGGACCCTGGAGGGCCGCTCGACACACAGATGCTGTAATCCCCCTGTATTGAGGTCGGGTTCATGAAGGTGAGGTCGATACTGCCGATCCGGATGGTTCTTCCCTCATCAGCGCCGAAGAAGCCGGATGCTTGAGCCATGTCACCCTCCTGTGCTGCCCGGCGATTTTACACGAAGCACTGCCAGCATGACTGGGGCAAAGGAGATGAAGTTCAGAATGAAGCCAGTTCGGCTTTAGGCGCGTAGGAATAGGAAGACGCGCGATCTCTGATAAGGCACAACCGAAATCTTCAGAACCGTTCCCGGATAGAGCAACAGGCCCGACAGGAAGCTTTCGGTACCGCAAAAAATCGTTTTTCCGTAAACGAAAAATCGACGACGAAAAGGGAATCGGACAGGGCTTTTCTGCAAGTGAGGAGCGCCAAGAACATCGGTACCCGGCCTACCCTGGATAAAACCTGGATGATTTTCGCCGCACTTTGTCGCTTTTAGGCGACCTAGACCGATTTCGCCGTCCGCCCTGCACGCTTGGGCTAATGGCGAAAACTCAGCGAAATCCGAGATGTACCTGGGCAATGATGGCGCACCCGACACGATTCGAACGTGTGACCTTTGCCTTCAAGAGGCGACATTCGCTGCGACTTTCCAATCGGCCATGGCATTGCGGCGGTGAAGGTAGGTCGCACGGGCAGAGCGGCGGGAGCGGGGTGGAACGAAAAGATTGCGGACAGCAGAGAACACGCTGACGAACCGCTGCAGGTATCTGGGTGATCGAAAGCCCTGCCTCGCCCGCTCTCGTCGCCGGAACGGCAGATGCGAATTCTCCGCTCTGTTACTCAGCCCTTTATGCGAGCGGTACTCGACGTCTGGCATGACTTGGCGCCGGGCGGCCGCATACGAGCCGAGCTTGTCGGTGATCATGCGCCGGGGTGGGCCGCCTTGTTTCTTCAACAGGCGGGTCAGCAAGCGCTTGGCGGCCGTGGTGTCGCGTCGGCTCTGGACAATTTCATCAAGCACATAGCCGTCCTGATCAACCGCCCGCCACAACCAGTGTTTCTAGCCGGCAATGGTGACCACGACTTCGTCGAGATACCAGATATCGCGACAGTTTGGTCTCTTACGCCTGAGGCGGCGAGCGTAATCTGGCCCGAACTTCAGCGCCCAGCGGCGGACGGTCTCATAGGAGACGAGGATGCCGCGCTCGAGCAGCATCTCCTCAACCAGCCGCAGGCTCAAGGGGAACCGGAAGTATAGCCACACCGCATGGGCGATGATCTCGGGCGGGAAGCGGTGACGTTTGTAGCTGACAGGCTTGGTCATGCGGGCCTGTCTAACCCGGCCCCAGTCAAACCCGAGTTAACGTGATGTCGTGGATGGCGCCCTCCACCAGCGTCGGACATGCCAGAATGGGCATGTTGAAGAACCGGAGAGGATCCACGCTCATGTCTGAGATTGTCACAATCGGCCTTGATATCGCGAAGA
>NZ_JAMXFI010000169.1:0-17471 GCF_025460875.1 Microvirga yunnanensis | reverse complement strand
CAGCAGGGGACAGCGTCGCTGCCGCACTCCTTGCGGCAGGGATCCGCGCCTGCCGCACAACGCCCGTTTCAGGCGCACCGCGAGGCCCCTATTGCATGATGGGCGTGTGCTTCGAATGTCTGGTCAGAATCGATGGCGTGGGCAATCGGCAGGGATGCCTTGTCCCGGTGCGAGAAGGAATGACGGTCGAAACCCAGAAAGGTGCGCATGCCCTGTCAGCGGAGCCGGCACCATGACATCCACCACGGGAGGCGAAGCGGTCCATACGGTCAAGGACCTTGCCGAGACTTATGACGTCATCGTCATCGGTGCTGGGCCTGCCGGACTGTCCGCGGCAACGACGGTATCGACCCTTGGAGCGCAAACGCTTCTCGTCGACGAGAACCAGACGCCCGGTGGCCAGATCTACCGGTCCATTCTCCTGGCGCAGACGGCAGATCGTCAGCGTCTGGGAGAGGACTACTGGAAGGGACGGGAGATTGCCGAGACATTCCTTCGCTCGGGAGCTCAGTACGCTCCAGCGACGACGGCGTGGAGCATCGGGCCAGTAAATGATGAAGGAGGCCGGTTCATCGGCCACGAAGTCGGAGTTTCAGCAGGTGGGGCGGCGCGCCTGATCCGAGCGAGGCAGGTTGTGCTTGCGACGGGTGCCCTTGAACGGCCCTGTCCGATTCCAGGATGGACGTTGCCCGGTGTCATGACGGCGGGCGCCGCCCAGATCGCGCTGAAGACATCTGGCCTTATTCCGGAGGGGAGGGTGGTTATCGCCGGGACCGGGCCGCTTCTGTATCTCCTGGCTGCTCAGTTGATCGAAGCTGGCGCAACGGTCGCAGCGGTTCTCGACACCACTCCGCGAAGCCATTGGCTGAAGGCATTGCGCTACCTGCCGACCTTCCTGACCTCGCCCTATGTCGTCAAAGGATCACGGATCCTGCGAACGGTGCTGCGCCGCACGAAGGTAGTTCGGTGGGTCTCGGCCTTGTCTGCCGAAGGCACAGGAGAGCTGAAGGAGATCGTGTGGACGGCCGGCGGGCGGGAGCATCGCATGCCTGCGGACCTGCTCCTGCTTCACCAGGGTGTCGTGCCGAATGTCAATTTCTCGAATGCGGCCGGCTGCAAGCATGTGTGGGATGAAACGCAGCTCGCTTTCCGACCACAGGTCGATAAGTGGTATGAAACCTCCGTTTCCGGAATTGCGATCGCGGGTGATGGAGCAGGGATTCAAGGTGCTGAAGCGGCGGCCCTCCAGGGCTCGCTGGCAGGGCTCGGGTGCGCGGTCCGGCTTGGCTTGATCGGCGGAGAGGATCGCGAGCGGCGTGCGTCCTCGCTCAAGATGCAGCTCACCAAAGTTACACAAGGCCGCGAGTTTCTTGATACCGTCTACCGGCCTTCCAAGACGTTCCGGGTACCGCAGAATCCTGAGACCATTGTCTGCCGCTGCGAAGAAACCTCCGCTGCCCAGGTCCGGGCGTCGGTGAAAGCAGGCGCGATGGGCCCGAACCAGATGAAGGTGTTCCTGCGGTCCGGCATGGGGCAGTGCCAGGGCCGGCTCTGTGGACTGACAGTCACAGAACTGATTGCGGACGAACGGGGCGTGAGCCCTGACAAGGTCGGCTATTACCGGCTGCGGTTCCCGATCAAGCCACTGAGGCTGCGCGAACTGGCTTCACTGCCGCAGTCGGAGGCCGCCAAAGTCGCGGTTCTGGCCGACCTCGCTGACACGCATCATTCGAAGACCCACTAACCAAGGAAATCCAAGTGACTGAGCGGCATATTCAAACACCCATCATGCATCGCGTCGTCGTCCACAACGGACTTGTATTCGTCGGCGGGACGGTTGCCGACGATATGTCGGCAGGACTCGAGGGGCAGACGGAACAGATCCTTGCCAAGTTCGACGAGTATCTCAGGACGGCTGGCACGGACAAAACCCGTCTGCTGTCTGCAACCATCTTCCTGACGGATCTCAACCGAAAAGCCGAGATGGACGCGGCCTGGAAGCGATGGCTTTCGCCGGAGAGCTTCCCTGCGCGGGCCACTGTGGGCGTCGCCGATCTTGGTGAAGACACTCTGGTCGAGATCATGATCACGGCTGCGGGCTAAATCAAACAAACCTATGTCGTGCGCAGGAGACAACTCGTCGGCATCGACAGAGTCTGAAACGAGTACTGACTTATGCCCCGTGAGCAGGAATGGTCGAAACGATGGGTGCTGTGCGGATCCACACAGGCCCGTTACAGCTGCACCGGTATTGTTCTGAAGACGCTGGAATACGTTGCGTGCGCCTTGGTAGAAGGTCCGATGCTCAGCCTTTCGACAAACCGTTCCGTACCTGTCCGCAGCGCGTGTTGAACCTTCGGTACATTTAGAGTACTATTGCAGCGTGGTGTTGCAACCGGCATCATACAGTTTGCCCTGACAGTGTGCTCCGCACGGCTATCTCTGTCAGGGCATTTTCGTTTGGGCCGCGTTGACCGCATAGAGCCGCTGCCTATTGCCTATGGATGGCCTTTCTTGCTCTTAGACCGCAGGCGCCTCGGTTGAGATTTCCCAAGCCAGTGACAGCAGCGCTTTGAGTTCAATGTTTGGCCACAAGCTGCCGATCAAGCGCGTCTTCTGGAGCCACACGCCTGTTGCGATTCAGCTGTTCAAGCGGCAGTTGTGCGCTCGTCCCGTTCCTCCTCATTGAGCGGATGGAGATCACGGACCATCTGGTGCAGGCGGGAGGTATCCAGGTGGGTGTAGATCTGGGTGGTCTCGATGCCGGCATGGCCGAGCAACTCCTGCAGCACGCGCAGATCAGTGCCGCCCGAGTGCATGTGGGTGGCAAAGGCATGCCGCAGAACATGCGGTGAGACCCGCTCCGGGCTCGCCAGCCCTGCGGCCACGGCAGCTTCCTTGATCTCCAGCAAGGCGGCCTGACGCGTCAGGGCCTTCGTGCCATTGCGCACCGAGTGGAACAACCACTGTGTCGGCTTGCCTCCAGAGTATGCGCGGGCCAGCTTCTGCCATTGGGCAATGGCCTCAATAGCCCGGTCGTGCAGGGGCACGAGCCGCTGCTTGTCGCCCTTTCCACGCACCAGTAGCATGCGGGTGCCGGGAGGCGCCACATCAGACGGCAGCGACAGGGCCTCGCTGATGCGCATGCCTGAGGCATAGAGCGTTTCGAACAGGGCAGCCCGCCGGGCATAGCCGGCCTGACGATACAGCCCCACGGAGGGATCGGCGGCGAGCGTATGGGCGGTCTCTAGGAGAGCTTCCGTCTCAGCAACGGACAGGACGAAGGGCAGCTTTCTGGGCCGACGCATGGTCGACAGATGGGATGTGGGATCGCGGGAGCCCAGGTCCTCCGCGATGAGGAACTTGTGCAAGCCGCGCGCCACCGTGATGCGCCGGGCGATGGTCGAGCTGGCGTAGCCGCGCTCATCGAGCGCCGCGATGTAGTCCCGGATCTGCTCCAAGCCAACCTCGTCTAGGGCGAGGCTGTTCTCATCCAGCCAGATAAGGTAGCAGTTCAGATCGTCGGTGTAGGTGTCGATGGTACCGGCCGAGGCCCCGAGTTCCGTCGCCAGAGCATCGAGCCAGAGCTGGGCAAACCTTTTGTTGGTGCGCATGCAATCCTCTTGGTTGGGAGGACCCTGCCACAGCAGCGGTTACAGACTTCTTGTCAAAACCCCTGTTATGCGAAATGTTACTACGTTTCATCCGCGTCTCCCTCGCACCTGTCGAGTAGCAGAGCCTTTCCCTCACTCTTTGTGGCCGACGGTCGTGTTACGGACGACCAAGTGAGTGTCCAGCACATAGCGAATGTCACGGAGAGATTGGCTTTGTAGCAACTCGAGGAGGAGGGACAGCGCTGCCTTTCCAGCCTCCACGGACCGGTTCGAAACTGTTGTCAAAGACGGATAAGTGGCAGCGCCGAGTACATCGTCACACCCGACAACGCCGAACTGGCCAGGGACACTGATCTTTCGATCCGCCAGTCCGGCGAGAATTCCCTGCGCGGTTAGATCATCGAATGCAATCGCAGCCGTAGCTCCTGTAGCCATGATCGCCGCTACAGCCTCACGCCCAGCATCGTAGCTTGGTACGATGGCGGCTACTATATCGACTTTCAGTCCTAGGCGCTCAGCCGATTTACGCGCGGCGAGCCGGCGTTGCTTGTTCGACCATGATGTTGCCGGTCCCGCGACATAGACGATATGCTGATGGCCGAGTTCCGCCAGATGGGCCACCGCCTCGCGCACGCCAGAGCCGCTATCGATCAGAACACGAGGAATACCATCGACATCCCGATTGATCAGAACTAAGGGCCGCTGAGCAGCATGGGCTCGGATGCGTTCGTCTGACAAGCGCGATGAGGCGAGGATGAGCCCCTCAACTTGGCCTACGAAGCGGCCCACGAGTTTGTCCTCCTGCTTTGGGTCTTCATCCGAATTGCCGAGAAACACACAAAAATCCGACCGATCAGCCTCCATTTGGGCCGCCCGGATCAGAGGCGGGAAGAATGGATTGGCAATGTCAGGAACAATCAGCGCAACATTCCCATGGCGCCCTGTACTCAGGGCGCGGGCCGTCTGGTTGGGCACATAGCCAAGCTTTTCGGCAGCATCTAGGACGCGCCTGACCGTTCCAGGACTGAGCATCTCTGGGCGAGTAAAAGCACGCGAGACGCTGGAGCGAGCAACGCCCGCTACCTCCGCGACCTGTTTGATGGTCAGCTTCTGCTTTTGCTCACTCACCATGGCCCCTCTATCACCAACTGCCAGTACCGGCCGTCTTCTTTGAGCACAATCCCTACATCTGCCCTAAGGAGGTGGTTGCCCAGATCAGCCCATTGACATGCAACCGGTTGCAGGCTTTAGTTCATGCCATTGCCAGTGTCAGAGTACAAGAGCCCACCTCATAAACTGGCACGCCGCATTCAAGAGGCTACCGTGACGGATACTCATACCCAGTCCCCTGCCCCAGCGAGCCATCGCACCGTTGGCCGGCTTCGTATCGAAAGCTACCGCACGCGGGCAGAGATGGGAGCCGCCAGCGCCAGCGCGATTGCGACCGAACTCCGAGAGCGGCTAAGCCGCCAATCGGAAGTGAGAATGGTTTTTGCCGCCGCACCGAGCCAAGCTGAAGCCCTCCGCCGCCTTCGGGAGGAGCCGGAGATTGATTGGGACCGAGTAACGGCCTTTCACATGGATGAATACATCGGTCTTGCAGCCGATGCGCCACAGCGTTTCGCGCGTTGGCTTGACGAGGCCCTCTTTGCTCATCTCCCTTTCGCGGCGGTGCATCACATCGTCCCCGAACCGGATCCTGCTGCGGCGGCCGAGGCTTACGCGGCTCGCCTCGCCGAGGCACCCATCGACATCGTCTGCCTCGGCATCGGCGTAAACGGCCATATTGCTTTCAATGACCCTCCCGTCGCCGACTTCCATGACCCGCTCGACGTCAAGATTGTCGCTCTTGATGATACCTGCCGCCAGCAGCAGGTCGATGATCAATGCTTCGCGCGTTACGATGAAGTTCCTGAACAAGCATTGACGCTAACGATACCGCGCCTCTTGCAAGCTGATCGCCTGTTCTGCATCGTCCCGGGATCCGCAAAGCGGGATGCCGTTCGTCGGAGCCTCTATGAGCCCGTAGCGACTAGCTGCCCGGCCAGTATCCTGCGTCAGCAGGCCCACTGCACGCTCTATCTTGATGCGGAGTCCGACCCCGATGCTGAACGGTGAACTCATCGATGCCGATGCCCTCTGTGCCGCCTATCTCGGGTCCACAACGGACCTGATGCAGCGCATCTTGACGGAGGAGCGCACCGCGACAGACATGGCCGCCGCTCGTCTCGCGGATCAGATTACAGCTGATCGCCTGATTTATATCTTCGGCCCGGGTGGACATTCGAACCTCGCTGCGCAGGAAGTGTTCTTCCGCGCGGGAGGCCTGATGCATGTCAGCGCCATTCTTGACGAAGGAACACTACTCTCGAATGGGGCTTCGCGCTCCATGGCGATCGAGCGCACGCCCGGCTACGGCAAGATTGTGATTGCGAACCAGCGGCTCGGCCAAGGTGATCTTCTCATTTTGGTCAACGCTTATGGGATCAACGCGGCTCTCATCGATGCCGCCATGGAAGCCAAGGCGCGCGGCGTGTTTCTCATTGGCATCAGTTCCCGCGAGCACGCCAGCAACACCTCACCCGAGCATCCAGCCCGGCATCCCACCCGTCAGAACTTGCACGACCTGGTGGACATTGCCGTGGATACCAAGGTCGCCATTGGTGATGCAGTCGTGCGCGTTCCCGGCATGAGCCAGGATATTGCGGCAATTTCAACCTTTGCCAATGCTTTCGCACTCAACTGCTTGGTAATTCGCACCGTATCAAAGCTCATCGAGCGCGGTATCGAACCGCCTGTGTGGCGCAGCGGCAACGCCCCAGGCGGAGATGAAGCCAATGCGCGCTTCATTGCGAATTTCCACAATCGGGTCAGAGCTCTGTGAATTCGTCGGGCGATATTCTCGGACGCAATCCCGCGACCGGTGAGGCGATCGCCATTTCGGCCGAGGACGGCATCATTGCCTCGATTCGGACTGTGAATGACACAGTTCAGGAGTATATTGCACCAGGCCTGATCGATCTGCAGGTGAACGGCTTTGCGGGCCTTGATCTGAATGACGGCCACCTGACGCCAGAGCGGGTAAGGGCGCTGGCGGACCATATGCTCGCAGTAGGCGTCACGACCTTTCTGCCGACCCTGATCACCGCGCCGGAGGCCGACCTCATCCATGCGCTGACAGTCATTGCAGAGGCCCGCCGCCGCTTTCCAATTGTGGCCAGGATGGTTCCTTTCGTTCATGTCGAGGGCCCCTCGATCTCGGCGCTTGACGGACCACGCGGCGCTCATCCCGCCGCCCATGTGAGAGCGCCCTCCCTTGCCGAGTTTGAGCGCTGGCAGGCGGCGAGTTCAAATCTCGTCGGACTTGTGACGCTGGCCCCTGAGCTGCCCGGAGCGATCACTTATATCTCGGCTCTCGTGCAGCGCGGCGTCCACGTTGCTCTCGGCCACACGGCCGCCTCGCCTGAGGAGATCCATGAGGCCGCCGCGGCGGGAGCGAGCCTGTCCACACATCTTGGCAACGGCGCCGCGGCCACCCTGCCCCGCCACCCTAACTTTTTATGGAGCCAGCTTGCGGACGATCGGCTGACGGCAACCTTCATCGCCGACGGTCATCATCTCCCGGCTGACACATTCAAGGCAATGGTTCGCGCAAAGGGTCTTGAGAAAGCCATCCTGGTTTCGGACGCGGTCGCACTCGCTGGCATGCCGCCTGGCCTTTACGAGCAGCCTGTTGGCGGCACTGTCGAGGTCAAAGCTGATGGGCGTGTTGGTGTCGCCGGCACACCATATCTCGCCGGCGCTGGGCTGCCGCTCTGCGCCAATGTCGCCATAGCCGCTTACATGGCTGGGCTGGCTCTCAGCGAAAGCCTGAGGCTCGCGACGGAGAATCCTGGTCGTATCATCGGCAACCGGGGCCGTCTCGCCGTTGGTGCTCCGGCCGATCTAATGCAGTTCTCTTGGCAGGAGCGACAACGCTGCCTCGCGGTCTCGGCCGTCTGGCTGCGAGGCGAAAAGGTGTTCTCGCGATGATCAGCGCCGGAACGGCCCTGGTGGACATTACGCCGCCCGCAGGACTCGCCCTCTCCGGGTTCGCGGCCCGCAGTGGAACTGCGCTCGGCGCGCATGATCCTCTGACCGTTCGCGCCGTCGCAGTGGAGAACACCGCCCTCGTGGTAGCCGACGTGATCGGCTTTCATGGCGACATGGTGCGTCGCATTCGCGAACGGTGCGTGTTGCCCGCCGACAACGTGGTCGTGGCGGCGCTGCATACGCATGGTGGCCCTGTCTCCATGATGGGCCGCCTAAGTCAGCGGGTCGACACGGCCTATCTCGAGCGGCTGGAGACTGCATGTGTCCACGCAATCGACAAGGCAGTGTCCTGCGCGCGTCCCGCCCATATGGTGGCGGGATGGGGCGCAGATCCCGGAGTGGCCAGAAATCGCCGGCATGCCGACGGCTTGGTCGATACTGCCTTGCCGGTTCTGCACGTCCGAGACGCGGTTGGTGATCCGATGGCGGTCATTGCATCCTATGCCTGCCACCCGGTGGTGCTCGGCGCCGACAACCGGCTGTGGACGGCCGATTACCCGCACTATGCGCGCGAGCGCCTTGAGGCCGCCAATCCAGGTGCCATGGCATTGTTTCTCACCGGATGCGCGGGAGACGCGAATACGGGTCACTCGGCACACGCTTCCATCAGCCTCGCATCCAGCGCCTATCGCAGCTTCGAGTCTGCACAGGCTTATGGTGAGCGGATTGCGGACGCGGCTTGCCAAGCCAACGAGATTCCCCTGGAAGAACACGTCTCGGTGGCGAACCGTATCCTGCACCTTGGTTTCGATCGACGCGAAGCGGGGACCCCAGAGGCCTTGGCGGAGCGTTGGTATCGCGAGCGGGAGACCGCGGATCCTGCCCGTGCAGCGCTGCTCAGCCACTGGATTGCCTGGGCGACAGAAATGGCAGGGCACCCTCTCGAACCAGTTGAGGCGCGCGTCTCGGTGTTAAACTGGGGAGGAGTCCCGATCGTTGCCTTTCCGGGAGAGATCTTTGCAGAGACGGCGCTGCAGATTCGCCGGAGCATATCCCGGACTCCGAGTTTCATCATTGGCTTTGCGGAAGACAATCCCGGCTACATCCCTCCGGCATCCGAGTATGCGTTCGGTGGATATGAAATCGACGAGGCACATCGCTACTATGGCCAGCCAGCAACCTTCGCCTCCGGATCGGCCGAAGCTCTGGCCAACGCGGCGATTGCTCTTTTGACTGCGGGAACTGTCTGACCGGAGCGGGGTAAGCGGATGCCGGCCCGCAGGTTGGCTGCTTGACCCGCAACCGGTTGCATGACAACCTGCCCACTGCCAGCTTCGACACCATCAAAACCAGAGGAACGGGATCGACATGCTGAAATCTGCCACGACGACTTCACTGAAGCAGCACTTTGCCCGCGCCGCTCTGCTCGGCTCAGCCTTGGGAGCGTCCATGCTAGCCGGGCTTTCTGCCACCTCAGCCCAGACTGTTACCGTCTGGAGCGGCTATCCAGAAATGGCGCCGTTCTATGAGCACGTGGCCCAGGGTCTCAAAGCCAAGAATCCGAACCTCAACGTCAAGGTCGAGGCCATCGCTCTCCGCGAACATGAAAAGCGCATCGCGCTGGGCCTCACATCCGGTGTTGCCGGTGCGACCGTCATCGAGCTCCAAGGCTCGACGGTTCGCCGTTATCTCGAGAATGACCTCTTGCCCAAGGCGCCTGACGCGGTGGCCAGCTTCGTCAAGGACAAGGCCAATTTCGACGAGTTCTTCACATCGAACGCGAGCTACGAAGGTGCGGTCTATGGAGTGCCCCTGTTCCGCGGGCAGGCTGCACTTTATTACAACACTGACATGTTCAAGGCGGCGGGGCTGACCGCACCGCCCAAGACGATGGAGGAGTACACCCAATATGCCGAGAAACTGACGAAGCGAGGTTCAGACGGCAATCCAACTGTATCCGGCTGGAGTCTGCGCCTCACCGGCGGTGGGCAGGGCATTGCTGAGAAATTCTGGATCAATCTTTTTCAGTATGGCGGCTCTGTCCTTGAGCCAACGGCCGATGGGAAGTGGCGCGCCAACTACGCCAACGAGGCGGGCCGCGCGACGCTCAAGCAGTACCTGCAGAACGTACATGTGCTTAAAACGGTCACGCCCGAAATGCCGGCCGATGCAGAGGCGTTTGAACGCGGCCAAACCGCCATGTTCATCCGTGAATCCTGGGTTATCGGCGATATTGCTTCCAAGGCGCCTAATCTCACCTATGCAACCGCTCCGCTGCCCCGTGGCTCCATTGCTCTGCCAACCAATCTCTATGTAAAGGCCGAGGGTGCGGATACCAAGGCGGCCTGGGACTTCGTCATAGCCACCAACGAGCCCGAGAACCTGACGTGGCTTCTCAAGAACATCGGTTGGCTGCCGAACCGCTCCGGAGTTGACTATTCCAGCGTGACCAGCGCAACTCCGGCATTCGGCGCCTTTGTGAACTACCCGAAGGACTACAAGTTCTTTACTTTGCCCTCGATCGGACCAATCGAGGAGGTGCTGACGCGTTTGGCCGCCCAGCTCACCAACGCCTTCCGCAATGCGTCCCTCGCCAAAGATGATACGGCTATCGAGGCCTTTCTCAAATCGGCTGCGGACGAAACCAACCAGATCCTTCGCCGCGAAGGTCTTCTTGGGAAGTAGCCTCAGCTACGTTGGGCCTTGCGTCCGGTGCGTCCTCACGCACCGGACGGAGTCTAAAGAGGGATCCGGTGCAGCATAAAAGATGGATGTTCGCGCTCCTCGCGCTCCTGCCGACATTGGCAATCTTCGCCTATGTCCGGATCTATCCCATTGGCGACACCCTGCGCCTGAGCCTGCACAAATGGGACATTCTATCGAAGAACAAGCCCTTCATCGGCTTTGCGAACTTCGAGGAACTCGTCGGCGATCCATTGTTCAGGGAAGCGCTCCTCAATACAACGATCATCGCGTTTGGCGTCCTGCTCATCACCATTCCCCTGGCATTGGTGCTGGCTGCTCTCATTTATCATCGTACCCGCTCGCGCCTTGCTGGTTTTTATGAGGCAGCGATCTTCATTCCGCATGTCGTGTCGCTCGTGCCTGCTGCCATGGCGTGGAAATGGATCTTCGACGCCCGTCTCGGCCCACTGAATGCGTTGCTGACCAGCGCTGGATCGCGCCCAAGTCCTGGCTCTTCGATCCAGTCCTCTCAGTGTTATGCGTCATTGTTCTCTGCTCGTGGCAGGCTCTTGGTTATGCGGTCATTATCTACCTTGTCGGTTTCAAAAGCCTCCCGACATCGCTCTACGAGGCGGCCGAGCTCGACGGCGCGTCGGCCCCTCAGCGCTTCTGGCATCTTTCTGTCCCTCTGCTCAAGCCGATCACGCTATACGTTTCGGTCGTCACCCTCGTGTCAGGCTTCAACGTCTACGCCCAAGCCTTCGTGCTGGCCTCTGACGCTCAAGGCGCGCCGGGACGGCAGGTGCGCGTCCTGGTGCTCGACATGCTTGAGAACAGCTTTCGAAACTACCGCGTTGGCTACGCTGCGTCCGAGGCAGTGGTGTTATTGGCGATCGTTCTGGTCCTAACTGTGATTCAGTTCCGGCTGCTTCGGGAGAAAGGCCGCTCATGAGACCTCTCCTCGAGAACACCACGAGCCGCGGCATGTCCCGGCATACGAAAGAGCGCGTGATCAACATCGCCATCGATGTGGTACTGACGGCCGTCTGCCTGTTGATGATCCTGCCCTTGGTCTTCCTCGTCTCCAATGCGTTCAAGACACCACAAGAGATGCTGGCTTGGCCTCCGACAGTCATTCCAGACGATCCAACCGTTGCGAACTTCAGAGCAGTATTGGCCGACACTCCACTGCTGCGTTGGATCGGCAACAGCATCTTGTTCTCAGTCCTGTCCACCGTCTGCATTCTCGCGACGTCGGCGATTACCGGCTACATTCTGGGGAAGTTTCGCTATCGCGTGCTCAATGTGTTCTTCGCCATCATCCTCGCCACGGCCATCGTGCCGTTCGAGGTTTACATGATCCCGCTTTACTTCCAGGCGAAAGCGCTCGGCATCCTCAACTCTACCTGGGGATTGCTGCTAGGCTACCTGGTGATGAGCTTCGGTATCTTCCTCATCCGGCAGAATGTGATCCACTCCATCCCAGACGAATTGCTGGAGGCTGCCAGGATCGATGGTGCCGGAGAACTCTGGATCTTCTTGCGCATTGTTCTTCCGCTCCTGCGTGGCGCTCTCGGAGCCCTTGGAGTCCTGGCCTTCTTTCAGGCATGGACTGCCTTCGCTTGGCCTTTGATCGTAGCAACGACCCGAGACAGCTACACGATCGAGGTAGGGCTTGCTCTGTTTCAGACCGGCTTCACGGTTGATCTTGGACGGCTGAGCGCGGCCTCCGCGTTGGTCCTCATTCCAAGTATAACATTGTTCGTCCTGTTGCGCCGGAACTTCGTACAGGGCGTGGCGAGCACGGGGCTGAAGGAATGAACAACTTCGACTTCTCGCTGGTGGATGCGCGTGCCCGCTACGTGCAGGCTAATGCGGCGACCTTGCGTTGGATCCTCGCGCGCCCACGCCTTGCCGGCGCTTTCCTCAACACCAAGGTCAATAGTCTGAACCTCGCAGACTATGGAGATGCAGACGGGGTCCGCGGACCGGCCTACCTCTATGGTTGGATCCAGGGCCGGGGGCTTGAGGCGGTTGCGACGCATGCGGAGTTTTTCGAGAGGGAAGAACCCGATCTTGCTGCAGAACTCGATGCGGCAGGTGTCGCACTCTATCATGCGCTCCGCGACCTGCAGCGCCGCGATGGACACGGCTACTTCTGCTATGACCGCGATCTGAACCCAGTCTATGTAGGTGCCGACGGCACACTCCACCAGCAGTCTGCTGCTGGTGGAGTGTTTACCTATTCCGATGCTTTCTTTGCTAAAGGCCTTATCGCCGGGGCTGCACGCTATGCTCCGGCGGATGTTCCGCAGCATCTCACCTACTTGGCCGAGGTGATTGATGCGATTGAAAACCGGCGGTTCCAGATGGACGAGCGCCGTCACCTCTCGCCCCATGCGGCTTCAAATGAGCCGGAAGATTTCGGGCCGAGGATGATCCTTCTCGGTGCGGCGGGCCTCCTTCACCGCATTGGGCGAAGCGAGCATTCAGCCTTCGCAGATCGCTTCATCGCACATGTTCTCGAACGTCACTTCGATCCAGAAAGCGGTCTGTTGCGCAACGTCCCGGGAACGGATGTCTGCAATGTCGGTCATGCTATCGAGTTCGTGGGTTTCGCGCTGGACCATCTGCAAGGCAGCGCCGAACCCGCTTTGGTGCAGCGGCTTCAGTCTGTTCTGAGTTCGTCCTTCATACGCGGCTTCGTTGGACCCGGCCTTTGCCTATCGGTTTCAGCCGCAACAGGCGCTCCCCTAAGTCCCTACTACCCCTGGTGGTCCCTGCCCGAAACCATTCGATCTGCCGCCCTGTGCTTCGCAGCAACGGGGAACAGCGAGATCCTAAGCATTTGGGAGCAAGCGGACCGTGCATTCTTCACACACTACTGGCGGGGTTCCGTCGCCTACCAGACTTTGACTAGCAACGGACCGTTTGATTTCGTCCCGGCAACGCCGGACCTCGATCCTGGGTACCACACGGGACTGAGCCTTCTGGCCGCTATCAATATGATCGACCAGCCTAAAGAGCCATCGATGCACTGAGTACAAACATCTTGGAATAGCGTGCCGTATAGCTTGCTCGTCAAAATACCTATTATGACTAATGTTATACTATATTAATTGCCCTTGTTGTAGGGCCCTGCCCCACGATCAATCCACCATGGATTGATCATGATCCGTCTGCTCCATAAATGGGAGCCCGAAATGCACCCGGGATGCGACATGGCCTCACGGAAGACGCTGAACCCAAAGAACCTCGAGTCGCTTGGAGCCGAGCGCCTCGCCGAGTTGTTGATCGAGATCAGCCGGGGCAATGCGGCAGCTCAGCGCCGGCTGCGGCTGGAACTGGCCGGCGCCGCAAGCCCAGCCGACATGGCACAGGAGATCCGCAAGCGTCTGACCGCGATTGCCCGATCCCGCTCCTTCGTCGACTGGCACCAGCGCAGGGCCCTTGTGGCGGATCTCGAGATCCAGAGACGGGCCATCGGTCAGATCGCCAAATCCGACGCAGCTGAAGCCCTGGATCTCCTCTGGCGCTTCATGGCGATGGCCAACTCAGTCCTCGGTCGATGTGACGACAGCAGTGGAAGCGTCATGGCCGTCTTTCAGACCGCCTGCCATGATCTGGGGCAGATTGCCACCACAGCGAATGCCGCTCCCAACGTGCTCGCTGAGCAGACCTACCGTGCATTGATCGAGAACGAGTATGGTCAATATGACAGCCTGATTGAGGTTCTGGCCCCGGCACTCGGCACGACAGGCCTCGACCACCTCAAGTTGCTCGTCCTCAAGCTGTCACAGGAGCCACAACAGAACCCTCGTGCGGACGACCGGAAGGTCGTCGGCTGGGGTGTGGGTGGTCCCTTGTACGCCGATGACCTGGCTGAGCGCCATCGCAGCAGCGTTGTTCGAATAGCGCTGGAGGCGATTGCGGATGCGCAGGGCGATGTGGACGCCTTCATCGTCCAGCAAAGTCAGAAGGCCCGAGGCGTTCCGAGTGTTGCTGTGGAGATTGCGCACCGGCTCCTGGTTGCGGGCCGCGCGGAGGAAGCGTGGGAAGCCCTCAATGCCATCGACCAGGACAGACCTAGCTGGATCCCGGTTGAATGGGAGCAGACCCGGATTGAGGTTCTTGAAGCCCTCGGACATATGGATGAGGCGCAGGCGTTCCGCTGGGCCTTATTTGAGCGCTCGCTCAGCCCGGAGCATCTGCGCTCCTATCTCAAGCGCCTGCCCGATTTTGAGGATATGGAGGCTGAGGAGCGCGCCCTCGCGCATGCACTGAGCCATCCGAGCGTGCATCATGCATTGGGGTTTCTGGTGAGCTGGCCGGCGCTGGACCAGGCCGCACACCTGGTGCTCACCCGCGCAGACGAAATCAATGGCGATTTCTATGAGATCCTGGCGCCGGCCGCGGCTACGCTAGAGGCACAGCACCCTCTTGCAGCGACCATTCTCCGCCGGGCCTTGATCGACTTTGCTTTGGAGCGGAACCGGACCAAGCGATACCAGCATGCCGCTCGTCACCTCGAGGAGTGCGAAAGCCTTGCTGATCGGATCGAGGATTTCGGCAGGTTCGAGGCTCATGAGGCCTATTTGAGACGCCTCAAAGCCGACCATGCCCGCAAAAGCTCATTCTGGAGCTTCGTTGCTTGAGGACCTCACCGCCACTGTAGCCCTGCCCGTATAATGGCAAAGGCTAGAGGCTAAGATCTCGCTTCTCATAAATGGTGCTGATCGAACTGCCATCCCAGACATAGGTCAGGTGCCGTTCCTGGCGGCAGTTCGACAGAACCCGCGGCTTGAAGACGGCCACGCATTCACCACCCGGTTTGCGTACGCTGTCATATGCAAGGCCAGAGGAGCCGGTGTTGCGGATTTCAATTGCGAGAGCCTGTGACGCAGCATAGCTGTCCGGGTCATAGATCCCCGGCATGGTTTCCCTCATTCCCCGGGCGTCATGCAGCACCGCATCGAGATCGACGGCATACACCCGCATGTCGAGTTCGATCCTGGGCTCCCCGGTTGCACGCAAAAATGCCTCCCGGTGGTGCTTGGTTTCGGCAATCGCCGTGTCGAGTGTCCGCCCTGCGTAGAACACGCCAAAGCTGCCATCCGTGAAGCGGCTGCCGTAAGGTGGCAGGTGAGTGAATGCCGCCATGATCGGGCTGGTGCCGGGGCCACTGATCCGATCTTCCGGAGGGACAAGGTTGAGAGCGCCCACTTCATCCCGCAACCGGTCGTTGGTCATGCTCTCGATGTCGAGGACCGTTTCGAGATCGGCTGGATCGGTGACCCGCTCGAACAGATTAATCGGCGGAAAGCGGCTTGGGATGATCCGGTAGCAGGGCAGCCACCGGACAGCAGACTGAGAGATCAACCTTAGCCTCGCTGGGCGTCGATGTAGCGGCGAACGAGATGAAGATCGGCAACATTCCCGCCAAGCATCACGTCAAGCGCCGAGCGGCCATTGAAAGGTTGGGCGGCGTTCGGCTCTTTCACCCAAGCGTCTGCAGCCCGCTCGCTTGGCAAAAGGATCTGGAGACCACGATAGATGCCAAAGATGTAGGACAGGCGCTCGAAGGTATCCCTCGATAGAGAGGCCTCGTCAGGCCGGTCACGCCATTTGTAGAAGGTTGATCGAGGCGGCTGCCCAAGAACAACCATCTGCTCGGCCGGGGTCAGGTTCCACGCCTCGGCAATGCGGAAGAAGGTCCGAAGCCCGGGGCCGGCCTTGTTAGCGCGCGGCGTGCTTTCAGCTCTTAAGGCAACCATGTATCTCGTCCAATTGTGGACATCTAGCTCTACAATGGCACAAATAGACAAATTTTCAAGAGGAAAGCGGTTCCTGGCAGCTTCACATCATTGTCCCCTGCCCGTACCAGCATGCATCTGAACCAGACATTGGGTCTCAAGAAGGCCATATTGTCTGCGGCTCCGCTTGATGGGTATACCGTCGCTGTCAGGATCCGCCAGGGAAAGGAGGCATTCGGTGGCACTCACAAGCAAGGACATCGAAGGCGACCTCCTCATGCTCCGGATCATGTTCCCGGATGGCACGACCGTGACGATGACAGCAGACGGGAACAGCAGGAGCGTCAGCGTGGCTCCCGATGACAGGGAAATCGCCGCGAGGCTGACATCTCTTCTGCACTGGAGTTCCGACAGGGTGGGCGAACCGGGCTATCCATTCACCAGCCTCAATCAGGTCATCTATGGAATCGAGACGCTGGCCCGCTCCGCGATGAGCGTGGAACAGTTCATCGAGGGGCTGAGGGAAGTGCTGGAGGTGTCCAATAAGCATCCGATGCCCGAGGTCAGCGTCAGAACTCCATCACTCACCGTCGTCGACCTGAGCCCGAGTAGGAACGGGTGGTTTATCGATGCCCGCTTCCAAAGTGGGGAGCGTTTCAAGCTCGCCATCAACAAGGCGAGCATTGGCTGGGTCGCAGTCCCTCGGGACCCTACGCGCGATCAAGAGGTCATGAAGGTCCTCTCAGGAGTGAAGGGTGCCCGGGTCGCGTCGGATGAAGACCTTGCGCTGCTCGTCATGGAAGTGGCGCATTATTCGACTGACATCGCCAGGTGGCTCCATGACCTGCACTCCGCCATCTCTGAGACGTTGAAGCCCTAGAGGGAAGCTCCCGTTTGCTGCATGCTGGGAAGAAGACCGCTCAATCGTCCAAGTCCTCGAACTCGCCGCGCAGGATCTCCCGCTTGCCGGCATGATTGGCCGGGCCGACAACCCCCTCCTTCTCCATGCGTTCCATGATGGACGCCGCCCGGTTGTAGCCGATCTGCAGCCGCCGCTGGATGTAAGAGGTCGATGCCTTTCTGTGCCGCAGGACGATGCCCACGGCCTGCTCGTAGACATCCGCTGATGCGAGACCGGGATCGTCCTCATCGATCGGCAGCTCCAGGACCTCGAGCTCCTCAGGGACCTCATCGTCGGCCGTGACGGCATCGAGATAGACCGGTTCGCCCTGGCGCTTGAGATGCGCCACCACCTTCTCCACCTCCTCGTCCGAGCAGAACGGCCCGTGCACGCGCGTGATCCGCCCGCCGCCGGCCATGTACAGCATGTCGCCTTGTCCTAAGAGCTGCTCGGCGCCCATCTCGCCCAGGATCGTGCGGCTGTCGA
>NZ_JAMXFI010000168.1:0-17690 GCF_025460875.1 Microvirga yunnanensis | reverse complement strand
TCCATCTCATCGCCGGCATGCAGGCGGAGGTCTTCGTCGAGGTGAACCAGCGCACCCCGTTCGAATATTTCTTCAAGCCGATGCAGGAGCAGATCGCCCGCGCCTTCCGCGAGCACTGATCCCGCCTGTCCTGAGACGCCGACAGACCGCGGCCGGTGCCGACAGCACCGGCCGCGGTTTGCGTTTCAGGCATGGCTCGAGGCCCATCCCGCCTCGCTCAAGCCTGGAAAGTTCCGCCCGGGGGCCCATAACAGGGGCGAAGGCCGCGCTCCCCGGGGCCTTCCATCGAGGTCGAACGCCGACGGCTCGCGCCGCGGCCCGGCCCGGGGCCTCGATGTCGGTGTCGAATCTCTTGAGGAACCAAGCGCTTTGAGGATCATCTTCCGCTTTGGCGGTATCGCAATGCTTGTCGCGGCCATCGTCATCCTGGCCGTGCTGCCCTTTGCGACATCCTTCGTGGAACAATGGTCGCGCCGCGATGTCGAGCTGCGATCCCGCCTCGTGTTCAATTCCGTCCGCGACCAGATCAGCGGGCTGCTCGCCCGGAACGACACGCAGCAGGCCGGCATCCTGTTCGAGCGGATCGCCTCGGACGAGCGGGTTCTCGCCATCGGCTATTGCGACGGGCAGGAGCTGCGCTTCCCCACCAGCAACATGCCGCCGTCCTTCTCCTGCTCCGAGGCGTCCCGATCGGACGCGGAAAGCTTCTCCGTCGTCAGGAATCAGGATCACAACGTCCTGGTCAGCTCGTTCCCGCTGAATGCCGCGAACCGGCCGGGCCACCTCGTGGTCCTGCACGACCTGAGCTATGCCGACCAGCGCGGCGGCGAGGCGAGAAACTACCTCTTCCTCGCTCTGGCCGGTGTCGCCTTCGGGGCCGCAGCCCTCGCGGCCATGATCGCGGCCATCATCATGCGCCGGTGGCTGGCCTCGATCCGTCAGGCTCTCGAGAGCGCCCGGACGGGCAATGCCACTCCGCCCGTGGAGGAGAACATCATTCCCCTGGGCCAGGAGATCCGCGATGTGCTCCAGGAGCTCGAAGCCTCGCGGCGGACCATCGATGCGGCCCATACGGACTGGAGCCCGGAGACCCTGCGGGCCGCCCTGTCCAACGAATTGTCCGGCTCCGAGGTCATCGTGGTGTCCAACCGCGAGCCCTACATCCACAACCGCACCGAGGGCGGCGAGATCTCCCTGCAGATCCCGGCGAGCGGCCTCGTCTCCGCCCTGGAGCCGGTGGTGCGCGCCTGCGGCGGCACCTGGGTGGCCCACGGCAGCGGAACGGCCGACCGGGACACCGTCGACGCCAACGACCGAGTGCCCGTTCCCCCCAATCACCCGTCCTACACCCTGCGCCGCGTCTGGCTCTCGGAGGAGGAGCAGGACGGCTACTATTACGGCGCGGCCAACGAGGGCCTCTGGCCCCTGTGCCACATCGCCTTCGTGCGTCCGATCTTCCGGGAGTCGGACTGGCAGTTCTACCGGTCCGTCAACGAGAAGTTCGCGGAGGCCATCGTGGCCGAGGCCAAGCGCGAGGACCCGATCATCCTCGTGCAGGACTATCATTTCGCCCTCCTGCCGCGCATGATCCGCGACCGGCTGCCCCGGGCGACCATCGTGACCTTCTGGCACATTCCGTGGCCGAATGCGGAAACATTCGGCATCTGTCCCTGGCGCGAGGAGATCATCGACGGTCTGCTGGGCTCGTCGATCCTCGGCTTCCACACCCAGGCGCATTGCAACAATTTCCTGGATGCGGTCGATTCCTACGTGGAGAGCCGCATCGACCGGGAGAAGGACTCGGTGTTCTTCGGCGGCGAGGAGACGCTGATCCGGCCTTATCCGATCTCCATCGAATGGCCTCCCACCGCCATGGAGGGGCAGAAGCCCGTGGAGGAATGCCGCAGGATCGTGCGCGAGCGTCTGGGACTGTCCCCGGACATGCGCATCGGCGTCGGCATCGAGCGCTTCGACTACACGAAGGGCATCATCGACCGCATGCAGGCCATCGACGCGCTCCTGACCGAACATCCGGAATGGCACGGAAATTTTGCTTTCGTTCAGGTGGCGGCGCCTACCAGGAGCAAGCTGTCCAATTACCGCCAACTCCAGGAAGAGGCCGAAGCCTTGGCGCGCGAGATCAATGAGAAGCACGGCCGCGGCGATGACGAGCCGATCAAGCTCCTCATCCGCCATCACGAGCCCGACCAGGTCTTCGAGCTCTTCAGGGCGGCGGATCTGTGCATCGTGTCGAGCCTGCACGACGGCATGAACCTCGTGGCCAAGGAATTCGTGGCCGCCCGGGACGATGAGCAGGGCGTGCTGATCCTGTCGGCTTTCGCCGGCGCGTCCCGCGAATTGTCCGAGGCGCTGATCGTGAATCCCTACAATGCCCACGCCATGGGCGAGGCCATCAATCGCGCGCTCACCATGCCGCAGCCCGAGCAGCGCGAGCGGATGCGGCTGATGCGCGATCAGGTCAAGGAGCGCAACGTCTATCGCTGGGCGGGCCAGATGCTGCTGGCCGCCTCCCGCCTGCGCAAGCAGCAGCGGATCCGGCGACTGATCGCGAAGGGACGGAGGCTTGCGCCGGCCAATGCGTGAGGCTCCTGCAGGACAAGGCCCGATGCCCGACACGAACGAGCGTTACGCCCTCTTTCTCGATTTCGACGGAACGCTGGTGGACATCGTCGAGCGTCCGGACGCGGTCCGGGTGGACCCGGCTCTTCCCCCGGTTCTGACGCGCCTTCAGGAGCGGCTCGGCGGCGCGCTCGCCATCATCAGCGGCCGTCCCGTCGCGTTCCTCGACGGACGCTTCGTGCCCCATGCCTTCGACATGGCCGGCCTTCACGGGCTCGAGCATCGGATCGCCGGGAAACTGTCCATGTGCGATCCGGACGAGCACCCGGCCCTGCGCGCGGCGGTCGAGCGCCTGCGCGCGATCGTGTCGGGCAAGGAGGGCGTGCTCATCGAGGACAAGGGCTGCTCGGTCGCGGTTCACTGGCGCCTGGCCCCGCACGAGAAGGATTTCGCTCTCGCCACCGCCCACGCGGCCGTCGAGGCGCTGGGCGCGGATTACCGTGTTCAACACGGGAAAGCTGTGGCAGAAATCCTTCCCTCGGCGGCCGGGAAGGGCAAGGTGATCGAGCGATTCCTCCAGGAGGCCCCCTACAGGGGGCGGCGTCCGGTCTTCGTCGGCGACGACCTGACCGACGAGAACGGGTTCAAGGCCGTGAATGCGCATGGCGGCCTGTCCGTGCGCATCGGCGCGGGAGATACCATTGCCAAGGTTCGTCTTGGAACGCCTGCGGATCTGCGACATTGCCTGTCCACGTGGGCTTTCGAAGGAACCCTGCCTTTCAAAGGGGATGATTGCTGACATGAGTTCGCTTGATCTTGCCGTTATCGGCAACTGCACGATCTCGGCCCTGGTGGACCGCCGTGCCCAGATCGTCTGGAGCTGCTTTCCTCGCTTCGACGGCGACCCGGTCTTCTCCGCGCTGCTCGACAGCCCCGAGGGCCAGACCGATGCGGAGCAGAAGGGCGTCTTCGCCATCGACATGGTCGGCATGGTGTCCTGCGAGCAGACCTATCTCGAGAACACGGCGGTTCTCGTGTCGCGGATGACCGATTCCTTCGGCAACATCCTCGAGGTCACGGATTTCGCCCCGCGCTTCAAGCACTACGACCGCACCTTCCGGCCGCCGATGCTCATCCGCCGGGTCTATCCGGTGAAGGGCCGCCCGCGCATCCGGGTGCGGCTGCGCCCCCATTACGACTGGGGCAGCTGCCCGCCGAACCTGACCCGCGGCAGCAACCATCTGCGCTTCGTCGGGCCGGCCTATTCCCTGCGGCTCACCACCGACGCCTCCGTGTCCTACGTGCAGGACGAGCGCCCCTTCGTGGTGGACCGGCCCCTGTCGTTCTTCTTCGGGGAGGACGAGCCTCTGCGGTCCGAGACGGATTCCACCGCCCGCGCGTTCCTCGACAGCACGGTGGATTTCTGGCGCGACTGGGTGCGCTCGCTCTCGATTCCGTTCGACTGGCAGGAGGCGGTGATCCGCGCGGCGATCACGCTCAAGCTGTGCAATTACGAGGAGACGGGCGCCATCGTGGCGGCGCTCACCACCTCGGTGCCGGAAGCCCCGCACACCAAGCGCAACTGGGATTACCGCTATTGCTGGCTGCGGGACGCCTATTTCGTCATCCAGGCACTCAACCGGCTCGGCACCACCAAGACGATGGAGGAATACCTCACCTACATCACCAACATCGTCGACGACATGGAGGCCATCCCCGACCAGAAGGACATGCCGCCGCTCTTCAGCATCACGCGCTCGCCGGATCTGGAGGAGCGCGAGGCGACGGCGCTCGCCGGCTATCGCGGCATGGGGCCCGTGCGGGTCGGCAACGCGGCCTATACGCAGATCCAGAACGATGCCTATGGCAGCATCGTCCTGGCGTCCGTCCATGCGTTCCTGGACAAGCGCCTGATCCGCACCGGCAACCGGGCCCTGTTCTCCCATCTGGAGAAGCTGGGACAGCGCGCCATCGAGGTTTTCGACCAGCCCGATGCCGGCCCGTGGGAGCTGCGCACCAAGGCGGCCGTGCACACGTTTCCGAGCGTGATGTGCTGGGCGGCCTGCGACCGCCTCATCAAGATCGCCGAGGCCATGGGCCGCGAGGACCGGGCTGCGTTCTGGCGCGAGAACGCCGACCATATGCACCGGGTGATCAACGAGCGCGCCTACAATCCGGAGAAGGGAACCTTCGTGTCGTCCTTCGACGGCGAGGATCTCGACGCGACGCTCCTGCTGCTCGCCGAACTCGATTTCGTGAAGCCGGACGATCCGCGCTTCATCGCCACCGTGGAGGCCGTGGGCTCGAAGCTGCGGCGCGGCGATCTTCTGCTGCGTTATGATGTGGAAGACGATTTCGGCCTCATGCATACCGCTTTCATGATCTGCGGCTTCTGGTACGTGGATGCCCTGAACGTCATCGGGCGCAAGGACGAGGCGAAGGAACTGTTCGAGCACATCCTGAGTTTGCGCAATTCATTCGGACTCTTCTCCGAGGATGCGGACTTCACGACCGGAGAGCTGTGGGGCAACTTCCCCCAGACCTATTCCATGGTCGGTCTCATCAACTCCGCGGTTCGCCTGAGCCGGAGCTGGGAGGAGGCGTTCTGATCATCGGGATCGGGCGCGTGACGCGGAAAGGACGATAGGTTTCGATGTTCGCATTTCCTGTTCTGCTCGGGGATATCGGCGGAACCAACGCCCGCTTCGCCATGCTGCCCGCGCCGGGTGCCGCCGTTCGGCTGCTGCCCAGGACCCTGACGGCACAGACGCCGGACCCCGTGGGGGCGATCCGGATCGCGCTCGAAGCCTATGACGGGCCGGCGCCCCGCTCCGCCATCATCGCGGTGGCGACGCGGGTGGACGCGCCCGCGATCCGCCTTACCAACGCCCATTGGGTGATCGACGCGAAGGCCATCGGGCAGGCCCTCGACCTTGAGCGCGTGACCCTGGTCAACGACTACACGCCCGTCGCCGCCTCGGTGACGGTGCTCGACGAGACCAAGGGCGATCTCGCGCCGATCGGCAGCTTCCCGGCGGCGAAGCCCGGGGCGCGCGTCGTGCTCGGGCCCGGAACCGGCCTGGGCGCCGGGGCGCTCATTCCCGTGGAGGACCGCCTGGCGATCCTCGCCACCGAAGCGGGCCACATGGAGTTCGGCCCGACGAACGACGAGGAGACCGCCATCTGGCCGCATCTGGAGCGGGTCGGCGGACGGGTCTCCGGAGAGGTCGTGCTGTCCGGTCCCGGCCTGTTCCGCATCGCCAGGGCGCTCGCGGCCCATCGCGGCGTCGATTGCCCCTTCAGGATCCCCAACGACGTCCTGGCGGCGGCCCGCGAGGGGGATGCGCTCGCAAACGATGCGCTGTCGCATTTCGCGCGCTTCCTCGGGCGCTTCGCGGGCGACCTGGCGCTGACCTTCGAATCCTCCGGCGGCGTCTTCATCGCAGGCGGCATCGCGCCCCGCATGGTCGACATCCTCCAAGCCGGCGACTTCCGCGAGGCCTTCGACCGCAAGGCGCCGCACGACGGCTGGGCCCGGAAGGTGCCCGTCTACGCCATCGTCAATCCGGAGCCTGCCCTGGAGGGGCTGGCCGCCATCGTGTCGAATCCGCAGCGTTTCGTCTTCCAATCGCAGGGGTGGCAGGCTACCTGACGGGGTCAACCCGACCTATGGGGCCGCGTCGCCCCGTGGCCTCCACCGATTGTCGAGTCATGAGAACAGAACAGATTGCCCTGTCCCCCCTGGCGCCCGGAGCCGACCTGTCGCTGACGGTCCAGCGCTTCGGCTCCGCGGGCGCCCGCCCCCGCGTCTATGTCCAGGCGTCGCTCCATGCAGACGAGATCCCCGGCATGATCGCCGCCCATCACCTGCGCGAGCGCCTCGGCGCGCTCGAGGCCGAGGGCCGGATCAGGGGCGAGATCATCCTGGTGCCCTCCGCCAATCCCATCGGCCTCGCCCAGCGGGTGATGGGCGACCATATCGGCCGCTTCCACCTGGCCGACGGGGTCAACTTCAACCGCGGCTATCCTCACCTCGTGCCCAAGGTGGCCGAGCGGGTCGAGGGCAGGCTCACCCAGGACGGGGAGGCGAATGTCCGCGTGATCCGGGAGGCCCTGCGGGCCGAACTCGAAGCCTGGCTTCCGTCGAACGCCGCCGAGGTCATGAAGAAGGCCCTGCTGGGGCTCGCCCAGGAAGCCGACATCGTCCTCGACCTGCACTGCGATTCGGAAGCGGTGGTGCATCTCTACACCCATGGCCGCTCGGCGGAGGAGTTCGCCCCCCTCTCGGCGCTGCTCGGCGCCCACGCCTATCTCATTGCCGACGTGTCGGGCGACGAGCCCTTCGACGAGGCCTGCAGCCGGCCCTGGGCGGAACTGGCCGAGCGCTTCCCCGATCATCCCGTTCCCTTCGCCTGCCACTCGACGACCCTCGAGTTCCGGGGCGAGCGGGACGTGACCCACGAGACGGGCCGGGCCGATGCGGCCGCGATGATCGATTACCTGACCCTGCGCGGCGTCGTTGCCGGCGAGGCTCCCGCTGTGCCCGAGGCGCTCTGCCGGGCGACGCCGCTCGCCGCCTCCGAGCCCGTCCAGGCTCCGGCCACCGGCATTCTGGTGTTCCGGACCGAGGTCGGCACGAGCGTGAAGGAGGGCGAGGTGATCGGCGAGGTGATCGATCCGCTCACCGGCGCCATGACCCTGGTCAGGTCTCCGACCGACGGGGTGATGTTCGCCCGGATCGCCGTGCGCTTCGTGACCCGGGGCATGCGGCTCGCCAAGGTGGCCGGCACGGAGGCGAAGCGCACGGGCAAGCTTCTCGGGGCTTAGAGCATCGTGCGGAAAAGTGGATCCGGTTTTCCGCCCCGAACGATGCGCCAGCCAAGAGTGGAGCATCGGATCCGATCCCAAAAGTGGGTCCACTTTTCACGTCCGATGCTCTAGACGTCCGGTCGAGACTCGACCCTTTCGTCATCACCGGCCTTGTACCGGTGATCCCGATCGGAAAGGCGCGGCGCTTCGTTCCATCGGGATGGCCGGGACAAGCCCGGCCATGACAGGAGGGGGATGCCGGCGCGCACGCCGATAAGCCACCTCCGGGCGCAAAAAGAAAGGCCGCCCCGAGAGGCGGCCTTTCCATTGTCGGTTCCACGGCCCGTGAGAGCCGCACCTGCGCATCGCTCGATGCGGAAAACCGGATTCCACTTTTCCGCGCGATGCCTCGTGCGTTACGCACTGATCTCGGCAGAGGCCAAGATCCAGGTCACGGCAACCGGGGACCGTAGGGTATGACAATGAGACACTGGATCACCTCCTTTCGCTGTTGACGGGAAACCCCCATATGGGGTGAGAAGAGCCCAGCGAAAGGGCAGGGCGCTGCGGCGTTCTGTCCCCCACCGTCGTTCCCTGAGAATTTTGTAAGAGCCATGACCGATCTTCCGGCCCCCGTGGGCCGCCGCCGCACCTTTGCGATCATCTCCCACCCGGACGCGGGCAAGACCACCCTGACCGAAAAGCTCCTGCTGTTCGGCGGCGCGATCCAGCTCGCCGGCGAGGTGAAGGCCAAGAAGAACCGCGTCTCGACCCGGTCCGACTGGATGGGCATCGAGAAGGAGCGCGGCATCTCGGTGGTGACCTCGGTCATGACCTTCGAATACGGCGGCTGCGTCTTCAACCTGCTCGACACGCCGGGCCACGAGGACTTCTCGGAGGACACCTACCGGACCCTGACGGCCGTCGATTCCGCCATCATGGTGATCGACGCGGCCAAGGGCATCGAGGCGCGCACCCGCAAGCTCTTCGAGGTCTGCCGGATGCGCGACATCCCGATCGTGACCTTCATCAACAAGATGGACCGCGAGGCGCGCAACCCCTTCGACCTGCTCGACGAGATCGAGAAGACGCTCGCGCTCGACACCTCGCCGGTCACCTGGCCGATCAGCCAGGGCCGGAGCTTCGCCGGCACCTTCGACCTGCACCGCAACATGGTCCGGCGCATCGACACGGACGAGGAGCCGACCGCCGTGTCCGGTCCGGACGATCCGAAGCTCGTGAGCCTGCTGCCGCCGGAGGAAGCCGATGCGTGGCAGGAAGAGGTGATGCTGGCCCAGGAGGCGTGCAAGCCCTTCGACCTGCAGGCCTTCCGCGAGGGCCATCTGACGCCCGTGTTCTTCGGCTCCGCCTTGCGCAATTTCGGCGTGCGCGACCTGATCGACGCGCTGGCGGCTTACGCGCCGCCGCCCCGCGGCCAGGAGGCCGACAAGCGCCTCGTGGAGGCGGGCGAAGGCCGCATGACCGGCTTCGTGTTCAAGATCCAGGCCAACATGGATCCCAACCACCGCGACCGCATCGCCTTCATGCGCATCTGCTCGGGCAAGCTCCAGCGCGGCATGAAGGCGAAGCTCGTGCGCACGGGCAAGCCCATGAGCCTGAACTCGCCGCAATTCTTCTTCGCCCAGGACCGCGCCATCGCGGACGAGGCCTGGGCGGGCGACGTGGTCGGCATCCCGAACCACGGGACCCTGCGCATCGGCGACACGCTGACCGAGGGCGAGGATATCGTCTTCCGCGGCGTGCCGAGCTTCGCGCCGGAAATCCTGCGCCGCATCAAGCTGCAGGACGCCATGAAGGCGAAGAAGCTGCGCGAGGCGCTGCAGCAGATGGCGGAAGAAGGCGTGGTGCAGCTCTTCGTGCCGCAGGACGGCTCGGGCGCCATCGTGGGCGTGGTCGGCGCGCTCCAGCTCGACGTGCTGAAGGAGCGCCTGGGGGCCGAATACGGCCTGCCGATCGACTACGAGCCGACGCGCTTCTCCATCTGCCGCTGGATCACGGCGGACGACCCGAAGGAGCTCGACAAGTTCATCGACAGCCATCTCTCGTCGATGGCGCGGGACCTCGACGACGCGCCGGTCTTCATGGCGCCGAACATGTTCAACCTCCAGTACGAGGTCGACCGCTACAAGGCGATCCAGTTCTCGGACGTGAAGGACTATCAGAAAAAGGCGGCCTGAGAGGCGACCCCTCGCCGCCGTCCCCGCCCGCGCGGGATCACACCCTCCTCGTCATGGCCGGCCCCGTGCCGGCCATCCCGATTGCCCGAAACGCGGCGCTTCTCATCATCGAGGTCACCATCGAGGTCACCGGCACGAGCCCGGCGATGGCCGGGGTGCGGTGAGCAAGGACCGGGTGGCTTACGCCGCCAGCTTGCGCTCGGCGTAAAGCTCCTGCACCTGCGCGATGTCCTGGATGGACGGCAGGCTCGCCTCGTTGCCCAGATGCTGGATCGCATGGGCCGAGGCCGCGCGGGCGAAGATGAAATGCTCGCGCCAGGGCAGGTCGGGACGGGCCATGGCGGAATACACGTAGGCGCCGTGGAAGATGTCGCCGGCCCCGTTGGTGTCCACCACCTTGTCGCCCGGCACGTTGAGCGCCGGAAGGACGCTCTCCTGGCCGGTCTCGTCGTACCAGACGAGGCCGCGCTCGCCCAGGGTCACGCCGCCGATCCGGCAGCCGCGGCCCTTCAGGTATTCCAGCATGCCGGAGGGGCTCAGGTCCATCTGCTCGCAGAGGCGCTCGGCCACGATGGCCACATCGATGAATTCCAGGAGCTCGTGGGTGTTGGAGCGCAGGCCGCCACCGTCGAGGGAGGTGAGGATGCCGGATTCGCGGCAGATCTTGGCATAGTGCATGGCCGCGTCGGCCTGGTGGCCGTCGAGATGCAGGGCCTTGCAGCCCTGGAGGTTGAGCGGCGGCACCGGATGCAGGTAATGGTCGTCGCGGCAGCGCACGATGGCGCGCTTGCCGCCCCGCGGCATGATGAAGGACAGGGATGATTCGTGGACCTTCCGGTGGTGGACCGAGATGCCGTATTTCGCCGCCATGTCGATGAACATGCGGCCGAGCCAGTCGTCGGCGATCGAGGTCAGGAGATCGGGCGGCAGCCCGAGCTTGGCGCAGGCGAAGGCGGCCGTGACCGCGTTGCCGCCGAACGAGATCGCGTAATCCCTCGCCACGGTCTTCTCGTCGCCGGTCGGAAGCTCGTCCGCCAGGAAGGTCACGTCGATATAGGTCTGGCCCACGAAGAGAGCATGCATCGGAGATAGGTCTTGGATCTGATTTCGCCGCTGAAGTCTTGGACGAGCGGGGCCGATTAGGCAAGCTCTTCCGGGGCAGCGACGGGGCCGGTCAGGCTTGAGGCTCGCCCCTTCCTTGTCATCACCGGCACAAGGCCGGTGATGACAAGAAGGAAAAGCAGGGGTCGAAAGCCGTTGCGAGGAACCGTCACGCCCGGTTGAGCGTGGCCGCGAGCCGGGCCGCGGTGAGCGCCGCGTCGAGATCGGTCGCGATGAACTCGACGGGTGCCACCAGCTTCTTCCGGAAGGCCGCGGCCAGGACGGGGTGGAGCCGGGCGGAGCCGCCCACCAGGGCCACGGGCCGCGGGCCGAGGCGCTTGATGAGGGCGTTGGCGAGGCGGGCCAGTTCCTCGCCCGCTTCCCGCAGGATGTCGAGCGCGGTGCCGTCGCCGGCCTGGGCGGCCTCGCCCACGGCGCGGGCCAGGGAGCCGATCTTGCCGCGGTCGCCGCCATAGACGAAGGAGCGCACGATGTTCCAGTCCGTGCCGCCCAGCGCCCTGGAGAGAGCGGCGCCGAGCGCGGTCGTCCAGCCGGAGCCGGGGTTTTCCTCCTCGGCGCGCAGGACGGCTTTCAGAGCCTCGCGGGCGATCCAGAAGCCGGAGCCGCCGTCGTCGATCAGGTTGCCGCGCCCGCCGACCCGGATGACCTCCTTGTCCTCGGACAGGTAATAGCCGATCGAGCCGGTGCCGCTATAGACCAGGATGCCTTCGCCGAGCGCGAAATAGGACAGGTAGGCGATCCACATGTCCTCGGCGACGAAGACCCGGTCGGAGGTGAGCTCGAAGGTTTCCGCGAACAGGGCCCGCATGGTCGCCTCCGCGGGCGTGTCGCGGGTGAGTCCCGTGATGCCCGCGATGATGCCGAGCGGCCGGCCCTGCGTCATCACGGCCTGGGCCATGTCGAGGACGATCTGCCGGGCGCGCTCCTCGGCGGCGGCGGAGAAGAGGTGGCCGGTCAGGGGAGCGACGGAGCCCTGGGCCACGCAGCGGCCGTTCGCATCCGCCAGCCGCCAGCGCGTGGCGGTGCCGCCCGCGTCGATGCCAAGCCCCAGCCCCATGAATCGTCGCCTTCTTCAGACCCTTGCCCGGATGACTTTGTTACGGCGTCTTGGAGAAGTCCGCCAGGGCTTTGCGCAGATTGCCACCGTGTCGCTCGAGCGCAGTGCGCGCCTCCGCGACGCCCGCGCCCAGGGCGATGAGGACCGCCGTCTTCAGGTCGCCGTCCGCCTGCCGGATCGCCTCGACGGCCGTGGCGTCGTCGCAATCGGTGATCTGCGAGACCATGATCTCGCTGCGGCGGCGCAGCTTGGCGTTCGTGGCGCGCATGTTCACCATGAGGCCGCGATAGACCCGGTCGAGCCGCACCATGATCAGGGTCGAGAGCAGGTTGAGGATGATCTTCTGGGCCGTGCCGGCTTTCATGCGGGTGGATCCCGCGATCACCTCCTCGCCCGTATCGGCGAGGATCGGGTGGGAGCAGGCCGTGAGGATCGGCGTGTCCGGATTGTTGGAGATGCCGATGGTCTGCGCCCCGCGGGAGGCCGCTTCCTTCAGGGCCGCGATGGTGAAGGGCGTCCGGCCGCTCGCCGCCACGCCGATCACCACGTCGTCCGGACCGATATCGTTGCCGCGGATCCCGGCAATGCCTTCTTCGATCGAATCCTCGGCGTTCTCGACCGCCTGCATGATGGCGCCCGTGCCGCCGGCGATCAGGTAGACCACCCGGTCGTCGGGCCAGTTGAAGGTCGGTGGCAGTTCCGTCCCGTCCTGGACGCCGATGCGGCCCGAGGTGCCGGCCCCGGCATAGACGAGGCGCCCCCCGCGACGCAGGCGCTTGACCGCCTCCTCGGCGGCTGCCGCGATCGCCGGCAGGGAGGGTCGGACGGCGGCCACCGCCGAGAGCTGGCCCTCGTAGAAGGCCGCAAGGATGTCGAGGCTCGGCCAGGTGTCGAGATCCTGGAAGCGGGTACTGAAATGTTCTGTCGCCATTCTGCCAACTTTCTTCCAGACCAGTATAGGACCAGTTGATGGCCGCAACAATGGTCCGCAGAGGGATCAGGCAAGGGAGGCGGTCAAGATTCTGTCGGCATCCTTAAAGCGGCTCCCGTCGGTCGAACAACGCGATCACCTGCTCGCCCGTTGCACGGCGCAGGCCGAGGATGCCGCTGTCCTTGTGCCGGCTCGGATGGACCCGGTTGGTGAGCAGCGACCAGGCGAGGCCGCGCCTGAAATCGAGCCAGAGGCCGGTGCCGGTGAAACCCGTGTGGCCGATGGTGTCGGGCGAGCAGGCATCGCCCCCGTGCCAGCCGGGATGGAAGCCCTCCCACCCGACCGTTCGCTTCTCCGATTCGCGGGTGCGGATCGCCGCCATGGAGGAGGGCGAGAGGCCGGAGCCGGCGAGAAGCCCATGGGCGAAGTCGAGCACGCCGTCGATGGTGCCGAACAGCCCGGCATGGCCCGAGGCGCCGCCGAGCGCGAAGGCATTCTCGTCGTGCACCTCGCCGCGGACGACGCGCCCGCGCCAGGTGTCCCGCTCCGTCGCCGCGCAGAGCGCCGGATCGGGCCGGAACGAGAATCGTTCGGGCAGGGGCTGGTCGATGAGCGCCCGGCCGGTGATGCGCTCGATGGCGATGCCGAGCAGCATGAAGTTGATGTCGGAGTAGACCGGCGGTCCGGGCTGCCAGACGCGCTGCAGGATGAAGGCCCGCAGGGTGCCGGGATCCTGGCCGTAGGTGTAGAGCGGCTCGACGGCCGGCAGATGCGTCTGGTGCGCCAGGCATTGCCGGAAAGTCAGGCGCCGCTCGGCGGCGTTCATGTCGTACTGGCGCAGATCCGGAATGACCGTCACGAGGGGATCGTCCAGGGCGATCCTGCCGGCCTCGACCAGTTGCAGGGTCCGCGTCGTGGTGAAGATCACCTTGGTGAGCGAGGCGAGGTCGAACCACGTTTCGCGGGAAAGGCTCTCGCGCTCCGGCTCGATCTGCGCATGGCCGGCCCATCGCACGGCGCGTTCGCCGCCGGTCGTGACGAGGCCGAGCACGGCCCCGGGAATGCTGCCGTTCTGGACGGACGCGGCGGCAGGCGCGAAGGCCCGGTCGATCATCGTGTCGAGCGCCATGGCAGGATCACGCGGCCCGGTGCAGTTCGCCGCCGGGCATGGGATGCGGCACGCCCGTCGTGGTGGGAAGGCTTAAGGGAAGGCCCAGCGTGGAGCGCACCGCGAGATAGCCGAAGGCCTGCGCTTCGAGGAAATCCCCGTCCCAGCCGACGCTCTCGACCGGATCGACGGCAACGCGGAGTTCCGCGGCGAGGCGCTTCATGAAATGCGCGTTGCACCGCCCGCCGCCAGTGACGAGCCAGCGTTGCGGCGCACGCGGAACGTGGCGCAGGGACGCGACGACGGATTGAATCGTGAACTCCGCGAGCGTCGCGGCGCCGTCCGCGTCGGACAGGGTCTCCACACCCTTGGCGCGGGCATGGAAATCCTGGCGGTCGAGGGATTTCGGGGCCGGGCGGTCGAAGAAAGGATTTCCCATGAAGGCCGCCACGAGGGCCGCATCCGCCCGGCCGGAGGCCGCGAGCTGTCCGTTCTCGTCGAAGCTCAGGCCGCGCCGGCGCAGGACGAAATCGTCGAGCAGCGCGCTCGCCGGGCCCGTGTCGAAGGCGATCACCGTGTCGCCGTCGATATAGGTGACGTTCCCGACGCCGCCGAGGTTGAGGATCATGACCGGCTGGGGGAGCCTGTTCGCCAGGGCGCGGTGATAGAGCGGCACGAAGGGCGCGCCTTCGCCGCCCGAGGCCACGTCCGCGTGGCGGAAGCGGTCAATGGTGTCGATGCCGAGCCGCGACGCCACCCTGTCGCCCAGGCCGAGCTGGCGCGTGAAGCGCACCTCCGGCCGGTGATAGACCGTCTGGCCATGGAAGCCGATCAGGCTCACGTCGCCGGCGGGAATCCCGGTCTCCGCCATGAAGCGCCGGATCGCCGCGATATGGGCGTCCGTCACCGCCTGTTCGAGATCGTCCAGCGGCTCGCTCTGGGCCCGCGCCGGCTCGGCGATCAGGGACTGGAGGGTTCGCCGCAGGTCGTCCGGGTAGGAGAAGGTCCGCCCCGGGCCCGGTCTCACGGCCGCATCGCCGTCGGTCTCCACGACCGAGACGTCGATGCCGTCCATGGACGTACCGCTGATCACGCCGATGGCTTTGACGATGGGGCGCTGCGACATGGACGGCTCCGAAGCTGGTCTGGTTGTGCGGCGAACCATAGCACAGGCGCTGAACTGGTCCAGAGTGGTATGAGATTGGACCATGACAGGGTGCCGCCGATGGCCTATAAATCCCTGCGGCTTCCAAGGGAGACAGAACGACAATGGTCACGTCAGCACTGCGCACCGCTCTGGGTGCAGGTTTCATGGTGGCGGCGATCGCTTCCGCCTCGGCTCAGGTCTTCGAGATCGGGGTGGACAACGGCCCCACGGGGCTCGACCCGCATCTCATCACCGCCTTCCCGAGCTTCATGGTGGTGAACGGCACCATCTACGAGGGCCTGACCGCCATCGACAAGGACCTGAAGATCGTCCCCGGCCTCGCGGCATCCTGGACCGTCGCGCCGGACGGCAAGACCTATACCTTCAAGCTGCGCCCGGGCGTGACATTCCATGACGGCTCGGCCATGGAAGCCGAGGACGTGGCGTCCACGATCAAGCGCGTGCTGAGCAAGGACATCGCGTCGCCCCTGGCGAGCCGCCTGTCGGCCGTCGAGAGCGCCAGCGCGGTCGACGCCGCGACCGTGGAGCTGAAGCTCAAGGAACCGTCCGCCGCGCTCCTGAGTTCGCTCGCCACCATCGCCATCGTGCCGAGCGCCATGGAGGCGAACAAGGACGCCCTGCAGAAGGCGCCCGTCGGCACCGGCCCGTACAAGTTCCAGGAATGGCAGCCCAACGGTTTCATTCTCCTGACCAAGAACGAGGCCTATTGGGACAAGGGCCTGCCGAAGCTCGCAGGCCTCAAGTTCAACATCGTGCCCGAATCGGCCACCCGTCAGGTCGGACTGAGCAACGGGCAATACGCGCTTCTGCCCAACATCGACGCGGCGACCGCGCTGCAGCTCAAGGGCAAGCCGAACGTGAAGCTCTCCGAGACCATGGATCTCGCCTACACGCTCGTCGGCATGAACGTGTCGAAGCCGCCCTTCGACAACCCGAAGGTGCGCGAGGCGGTCAACTACGCCATCAACCGCCAGGAGATCGTGGACGCGGCCCTGTTCGGCGCCGGCGTTCCCGGCGGTCCCCTGTCGCCCGCGCTCAAATCCTGGGCGGTCGATGTGAACCAGTTCGCCTGCTACAAGCCCGATCCCGCCAAGGCGCAGGCGCTCCTGAAGGAGGCGGGCGTCGCCACGCCGGTCGCCGTCACCATGAAGGTCCTGCCGCGCCAGGACGTCAAGGACATCGCCCAGGTGGTGCAGGAGCAGCTGAACAAGGCCGGCTTCAAGGTCGAGCTGGTCAATCAGGAACAGGGCCAGTTCATCCAGGATTGGCGCAACAGCAACTTCGACCTGTTCGCCTCGATCAATGCCGGTCAGCCGGATCCGGACGATTACTTCTACCGCACCTTCCGCACGGGTGGCTCGACCAACGTGTTCAAATACTCGGACGCGGAGATCGACGGGCTGCTCGACCAGGCCCGCACCCAGCAGGATCAGGCGGCGCGCAAAGCGGCCTACGACAAGGTGCAGCAGAAGCTCGCCTGCTCGGGCCCGGTGGCGCACCTGACCTACGGAACCCTGTTCTCGGCCATGAACGGCAAGCTCCAGGGCTTCGAAACGATGCCGAACCGTTCGCTCATGATGCTGCGCAACGCATCCTACTGACCATCACCCGTCATCCTGGCGCCGCGCGGGCGGCGCCGGGAGCGTTTTCCTCGAAGAGCCCGTCCGCATGAACCGCGTCCTGCTCGCACGTCTCGTCGACCTCGTCATCGTCCTCTTCGGCGTGTCGGTCATCGTGTTCCTGATGATCCGGATGATCCCCGGCGACGCGGTCGCGATCATGCTCGGGGCGAACACCGAGATCACGCCCGAGCGCATGGCGGAGCTCAACCGCCGCGTCGGCCTCGACCGTCCCATCGTCGAGCAATATCTGATCTGGGCCGGCTCGGCCCTGCGCGGCGATTTCGGCACCTCCCTGTGGACCGGGCGGCCGGTCTCGACCGAGATCCTGCTGCATCTGTGGCCGACCCTCGAGCTCACCTTCCTGTCCCTCGTCATCGGCGCGGTGCTGGCCGTGCCGGTCGGGTGCCTGATGGCGCAGACCCGCGGCGGCGCGGCCGATGTCGCCATGCGCGTCACCGCCATCGCCGGCCTGACGATCCCGTCCTTCTGGCTCGGGATCGTGCTGATCCTGCTTCTCTCAACCTGGGCGCCGGGCTTCGCGTCGCTGGGCTATGTGCCCTTCTCGGAGGATCCCGTCGGCAATCTCCAGCGCATGGTGCTGCCGGCCTTCGCGCTCGCCCTGCCGATCCTCGCCAATCTCTCGCGCCTCGTGCGCTCGGCCATGCTCGACGCGCTCGGGCAGGATTATGTCCGCACGGCCCGGGCCAAGGGCCTGCCGGAGCGGCGCGTCGTCTACAAGCACGCCCTGCGCAACGCCCTGATCCCGTTTCTCACCAGCGTCGGCATCATGACCGGATACCTGCTCGGCGGCGCCATCGTGGTCGAACAGGTCTTCGCCATTCCGGGCCTCGGCCGCCTGATCCTGGGCGCCATCGCCGAGCGCAACTATCCGCTGATCCAGGCCACGATCCTCGTGGTGACGGCGGGCTTCGTCCTGGTGAACTTCCTGGTCGATTTCCTCTACATCGTCGTCGATCCCCGCGTGAGGGCCTGATCCGTGTCGCGTCTGGCCAAGAACAAGCTTCTCGCCTTCGCGGTCGCCCTGGTGGCGATCCAGCTCGTCCTCGCCCTCGGGGCGCCGCTCTTCGCGCCTTA
>NZ_JAMXFI010000167.1:0-17691 GCF_025460875.1 Microvirga yunnanensis | reverse complement strand
GCGCACTTCAAAGAGGTGGGAGCATCGGACGTGAAACGTGGACCCACTTTTCACGTCCGATGCTCTTGCGGCCGGCTCGAGGTCGGTTAGGAAGCGACAGACACCCCGAGGATTCGCCCCGAGGATTCGCCCCGAGGACTCCCCATGGCCGACGATCTCACCTTCGACATCCGCCCGCCGGCCCGGTCCGGGGAATGCGTGCGGGTGAGCCCCCTGGTCCGCCGCATCGTCGCCGACAACCCCGGCCCGATCACCTTCACCGGAACCTGCAGCTATATCGTCGGGACGGGACAGGTCGCCATCATCGACCCTGGTCCCGATGCGCCAGCCCATATCGGGGCGCTCCTCGATGCGGTGCGGGGCGAGACGGTGACCCATGTCCTGGTCACCCACACCCATAAGGACCACTCCCCTGCCGCCCGGGCCATCCAGGACGCCACGGGGGCGGAGATCGTCGGCTGCGCCCCCCACCACAGCGCGCGCGCCCTGTTCGCCGGGGAGGTCAATTCCCTCGAGGCCAGCTCCGACAGGGACTACGCGCCCGACCGCGAACTGCGCGAGGGCGATGCCGTCGCGGGCCGCGGCTGGATCCTCGCGGCGCTCGCCACCCCGGGCCACATGGCCAACCACCTCGCCTTCGTGCTGCCGGAGGAGAAGGCGCTGTTCTCCGGCGATCACGTGATGGCGTGGTCCACCACCGTGGTGGCGCCGCCGGACGGATCGATGAGCGCCTTCATGGAATCCCTCGACAAGCTGAAGGGCCGGGAGGAAACCCTGTACTGGCCGGGCCACGGCGGTCCGGTGCAGGAACCCCAGCGCTTCGTGCGCGCCCTCATCCACCACCGGCGCCAGCGCGAGGCCTCGATCCTCAACCGGCTGAGGGCGGGAGACCGGACGATCCCGGCGATCGTCGCGGCGATCTATCAGGGCCTGAATCCTGCCCTGGTCGGAGCCGCGGGTCTCTCCGTCTTCGCCCATCTGGAAGACCTGGTCGCCAAGGGCCAGGCGGCCGTCGACGGCATTCCCGCCCTCGACAGCGAGTACCGGATCGCGTAACCGGCATCCACGGCCGGGACATGCAAGCCGGCCCTGACCACCGTCTCCCCGTCATCACCCGCTCACACCACCCTCCACGTCATCACCGGCCTTGTGCCGGTGATCCCGATGCGAGAGGCGCCGAGTCTCATCGGATCGGGATGGCCGGCACAGGGCCGGCCATGACGTGAGAGCACGATGATCTCTCACCGTACTGCGATCGCCAGGTTCGACGCCTCTTCGAGGAAGTCGCGGATATGACCGGCATTGGCGCCGAGATCGTGGCTGCCGAAGCGCGAGGCCGAGCGGATGTCGATCCGCGTGCCGTCGACGCGCGGGCGGACCCTCACGGTGATGTCGCTCGGCATCTTGAGCAGGCGCGTCCGGTCCACCGCCTCCAGCCGTCCCAGGCCGACGCGGCCGCCGGGCGGCACGGCCTCGATCACCTGCCAGCCGAGATTGTGGGCGGCCTTCTGCACGATCGCGAAGGCTTCGTCCGGCCCGATATCGAGCGTGAGCGGCGCGATCTGCACGTAGGACGCCCGCTGCATCTCGCGCGTCTCCGGCGGCACATCGGGAGGGATGCGGCCGTCACGGGCCGCAAGCGCGGCGCGCGAGCGGGAAAACGACGGCGGGTCGTCCGTGTCGGTGCTGACATCGGTGATCGGCGGCAGGGTCGCGGCCTTGAGCGCCATGAAGCCCGGATAGGCGAGAACGAGGGCCGCGATGAGAACGCCCCGGATGGCGCTGCCCAGCCCCTGGCGGCCCTCCTGCCAAATGCGGACGAACCCCATGAAGGCCATGACCACGGCCAGGAGCGCCATGGCGATGCCGGCGCCGAGGGCGATGAAGCCGGATTGATAATCGATCCGGTTGAAGCGGATCATGAGCACAGCCAGCACGGTGACGACGAGCGCGAACCATGCCAGCGCGGGAGACCACTTCGCCGGACGGGAGACCGGTTCTTCGATGATGAGACGGCGCATCAGGTCGTCTTACAAATCTCTTTGAGCGCGCGCCACTCCTGTTGATCGAGAAGAGGCTCGCCGGATCGGGATGGCACCTGTTTTTCCAAAGCTTTCAGCCGTTGGTCGGTGACCGGGTGGGTGGAGAGAAAAGCCGGGATCCGGGAATCGTTCCCGCCCTCCCCATCATCCTTGCCTTCGATGCGCTTGAGCAACAGGGCCATGGCATGGGCCGGCCGGCCCAGAGACCCCATGGTCCTGCCGGCGAAATCGTCCGCGGCTGCCTCCGTGTCGCGGGAATAGGCGCTGTCGACGAGGTAGCGGCCGACGAACACGATGGCGCCGCCGCCCGTCACGTCGCCGAACAGCAGGCCGAGGAGATAGGAGGTGCCGCCCGCCTGGATCATCTTGCGCAGGCCGTCGCGATGCGCTGCATGGCCCATTTCATGGGCCAGCACCCCGGCGAGCTCATCGGGGGTTTCGGCTTTGTCCAGAAGCCCGCGGAACAGATAGATCCGCCCGCCCGGCAGCGCGATGGCGTTCGGCACCCTGGTGTCGAGCACGGCGACATCCACCGTGGGACCGCCCGGATGCGCAGCCTGAAGGCGCGCCACGAGAGTCCCGAGGGCCGCATGCCCGCGAGGGTCCTCGCAGACCCTGCCCGTGAAGATCGTTCTCACCTGATTGTCGACGGCCGCGCCGAGCCGGCGTTCGAAGGAAACGGGAATGAGCGGGGTCAGCCGCTCGGCCAGGATCGGAAGCAGCAGGACGACGCAGAGAAGAATCGATGCCGTCGCCGCAAGGGACCAGACCAGGATCCGCCCCGCCCGCTCCCGCCGGTCGGGCCCTTCCAGCTGCGTGCAGGACGCGCGGATGGCGGCCTGAAGGTCCGCATCGGCCACATCGAGGCGCGCCAGGGACGACGCGCCTTCACGGGTGAGCCGCAGGACGCCGTCGGGCGCGTCCCGCCGTCTCACCTCCGCGGAGGGCCAGGAGGCGATCCATTCGGCGCCCTCGTGGATGTCGATGGCGCACCGGGTGACGTTCAGAGAAACCGGTCTGCGGCGGGCGCTTTCGCCGTCATAGAATACCGCACCCGCCATGGCCGACCTCACAGGCCGACATTGAAATCGAGGGCGTCGGCCAATCCTTCTCCCAGAACGCCGGCCGGTTGGCCAGCCGCCACGGCCCTGTCGATCGATTCCAGATTGGTGATCGTCGTCGACGCCACGACGGCCACCCACAGGCCACGCCCGAGGAAATAGCGCTGGAGGATTCCGAGACCCAGCAGGGCGACGAGGTAGCCGACCGCCACCACAAGGCCCACCCCGACCGAGAGCCAGGAGAGCGCGCCGGATGCCATCACGACGTCCTTGACGACCCTGGCGGCCAGGAAGCCCACCAACCCGACCGTGATGACGAAAGCCAGCAGGAAGCCGAGGGCCGAGAAGACGAGCTTGACAAAGAGGCCGTAACAGGTGCGGGCCCGGAGGCGGCTTGCCGTGGTGACGTCGCCGAAACGCAGGCCTTCGACGCGCCAGCGCGTGACGATCGCCAAGGCGAGCGGGAAGAGCGCCATGCCGAGCAGGGTCAGCAGGACAGCCATCGCCTCCAGGGCCCTCCGTCCCGGAGACAGGAAGGTCAGGACGACGACGAGCAGCGCAAGGCCGAGGAGACCCGCGAATCCCACCAGCCAGATCCACCATACCCGCTTGAACAGCCCCCAGCCCGTCCCGGCGAAGTCGCCCCGGATGCTGCCGAAATAGGTGTTGCGCATCCTGTAGCGTTCGAGGGACGCCAGGGCCCAGGGCAACGCGAGACCGAGGGTCAGAACCATGGCGACATCCCACAGGATGGCCCAGGTGGCATAGGGCCATCCGGATCCCGTCATCCAGAACCGGATGCCCCGGAACACCGTCCGGCTCGCGCGATACTTGCGGGCGCGATAGCTGCCGAAATGAGCCAGCACATACATGATGACCACGAGCGGAACGCTGGCGAACGCATAGGTCTCCTCGAGGAGGATTCCGAGGATCGCATAGGCGATATAGAGCGGCCCCAGGATCGCCAGCGCGATGAGGAAGCCGATGAGCAGCTCCCTGGCCGTGCCGGTATACTCGAACGCCTCGCCGGCGATCTCGGTATGGGCCCACAGGTGGCGGCGCAGTCTGGTAATGAGCCAGAACCGGTAGAAGCCGAAGGTCGGGATCTGAAAGAGGCTTCCCGCGATCAGAAGGTTCATGAATTCGCGGCCCCGTCCCGAGAAGGCCATGGGCGAACGCGACGGTGCGGGAGCCGGTCCGTCGGCGAGGAGAGGGAGGGTCATCGTCAGGCCTTCGTAACACCGGCGTTGGAATGCCGGCCCTCACGGTTCAACACGAGAGCATCGGACGTGAACAGTAGGCCCAAAGTTCACGTCCGATGCTCCACTTTTCGAAGAGCGCATCGTTCGGGGCGAACCCGCAGGGCCGCGTCAGCGAAGACCGGGTCCACTTTCCTGCATAATATGATACAACATATCAACGTGCAAGCGGCCGCAACGTCAGCTGCGGCGGCATTTTCCGGGTAAAGCGCCCTGTCCCCCCTTCGCGAGGGGTGACGGGGGAAATGGTTTCAATATAAACTATTGCCCCGTGAGGAGCCTGAAGCCTTTGATGTCGTCCGCACCCGTTCACGCCCCCGTCGAATCCGCCGATCCCCTGCGGATCTGGTTCCGCTTCATTCGCCTGAACCGCCGGGCCACCAATGCGGTCGCGACGGAGCTCAAGGAGCTCGGCCTGTCGATCCCGCAATTCGACCTGCTCTCCACGCTCACCGAGCGCGAGGGCATGAGCCAGCAGGAACTGGCCGAGCGCCTCTACGTCACCAAGGGCAACGTGTCGGGGCTTCTCGACCGCATGGTCGAGGCGGGTCTCGTCGAGCGCCGGTCGATCCCCGGCGACCGACGCTCCAACGCCCTGTACCTGACCCCGAAGGGCCGCGATCTCGCCAACCGCGGGATCGCCGCGCAGCGCGCCTATGTCATGCGCACTCTCGGAACGCTCCCGGCCCAGGATCTCGCCGAGCTGGAGCGCATCGTCCTGGCCTGGCGCGACCGGGCCAGGACCGAGGAGGACGCCGCCTCGGCGAAATCCCGATAGGCCTCCCATGTTCGACGCGGTGGCATTCGCAGGCGGCGGCAACCGCTGCTACTGGCAAGGCGGCTTCTGGGAAGCCGCCGCTCCCCTCCTGGGCCTGAAGCCCGCCATGGTCGTCGGCGTGAGCGCGGGCGCCTGGTCGGCCTGCTACAGCCTTCTCGGGCTCGGACGGCGCGTCAACGAGATGGTGGCGGAGGGCTGCAGCCTGGGTCGGCGCAATTTCGAGTGGCGCGCCTGGCGCAGCGAGGGCTCGCCCTGGCCCCTCTCGCTCATGTACCGCAGCCTGATCGAAGCCATCATCGACGAGAGCGCCCTGGAGCGCCTGAAGCAGGGCCCGAGCATCCTGATCGGGCTCGCCCGCAAGCCGCGCCGCCTGCCCCTCTCGCTGGCCGTTCCCCTGGGCATCGCCACCTACCAGATCGAGAAGAAATGGCGCGCGCCCGTTCATCCGCGCGGCGGACGCGCCCTGGGGTTTCGCCCCGAATTCATCCGGGTGCAGGATCTTGCCTCGCCGGCGGAGCTCTCGGCCGCCCTGATGGCGAGCGCCAGCGTGCCGCCCTTCATGCCGGTCGGCCTCGTCGGCGGCATGGCGGCGCTCGACGGCGGGCTCGTGGACAACGTCCCGACCGAGCCCCTGCTGCCGGTCGAGGAGCTGGGCGGCCGGACCCTGGTCGTCCTCTCCCGCCTCTACCGCGCCTTCCCGAACGTGAAGGGCCGCACCTACATCCAGCCCTCGGAACCGGTGCCCATCGGGCAGTTCGACATCACCAACCCGGCCGGCATCCGCAAGGCCTACGAGATGGGGCTGAGGGACGGCGAGGCCTTCGCCAGAGGTGCGGGCGCGCACAGCCTCTAGGGAAGCTTGACCCTAGAAGGCTCGCCGTCTGACTTAACGTCAATGAGGGCAAGCCGCCATGACACCTCCGACCACACCTCCGAGCACACCTGCGATCACGCCACGCTGGATCGGCGCCCTGCTCTCGAGCCGGGGGACGGAAATCGCCGCCCGGATCCTGCTCACCTTTCCGTTCTGGGCCAGCGGTCTCATCAAGCTCCTGGACTTCTCCGGCGGTGTGGCCGAGATGCGCCAGTTCGGCCTCGAGCCGGCGTGGCTCTACAACAGCCTCACGATCGTCGTTCAGCTGGCCGGGTCGGCGCTCATCATCGCGAACCGCTGGACCTGGCTCGGCGCCGGCGCGCTCGGCGTCTTCACCTTCCTGACCATCGTGATCGTCCACGCCTTCTGGCGGCTGGAGGGTGAGCGGGCCGTCGTGGCGCTCCATACGGCCGGCGAGCATGTGGGCATGATCGGCGCGCTCGTCCTAGTGTCGATCCTGGCCCTGCGGCCGCGGGCTCGTGCATCGGACCCGAAAGTGGACCCAGGTTTGGGATCGATCCGATGCTCAACCCCTTGAGCGGCGCATCGTTCGGCGCGGCCCTCTGGGCCGCACGATGCGCCAGAGCCTCGGACGTGAAAAGTGGACACCACTTTTGGGATTCATCCGAGGCTCCCTCTCTTGACCGGCGCATCGGATGAGACGGACCCAGCGGGCCGCGCAAGCGACCCGAAGGGCCACGCCAGTGAATACCGGGTCCACTTTTCGCTGACGCGGCCCTCTGGGTCCGTCCGATGCGCCAGGCCGGGATCCCGGACCTCGCAGGACTTCGCCCCGGCGGGCGCAGGAATGTTGCAGCGTTAAGACTCCGTTCACCTTGGACCGTTCATCTGCAGCCAAGCCAGCACATGATCACAGGTCCGCCCCAAAGCAGTCACAGGCAGCCGGATCATAAGAACAGGTTGCAAAGACAGCCCATGATCGAGAGAGGATTCATGATTCAGCACGCCCAAGACCGCCGGACCCGTCCCGGCGAACAGAACACTGCCCCCTCCATTCCGGCTTTCAAGGCCGTCGCCCTGCCCGCCCTCGCGGCCGCCGTCCAGGCCGCCAAGCGGCAGGAGAGCCGCCCGAAGACCACCGAGCTTCCGGCCATCCTTCGCAAGGAAGCGATTCTCGGCTGAGATCCCTTTTCAGAAACAAAAAGAGCGCCTCCCGGGCGCTCTTTTCATTGTGGACTTCGGCCGGGCCCGTCAGCGGACGATGACCTTCGTGTTCAGGGACACGCGGTTGTAGAGGTCGATCACGTCGATGTTGCGCATCCGGATGCAGCCCGACGAGACCGCATGGCCGATCTTCTCCGGCTCGTTGGTGCCGTGGATGCGGTAGAGCGTGTCCTTGTTGCCTTCGTAAAGATAGAGAGCCCGCGCGCCGAGGGGGTTCGCCGGGCCGCCCTTGGTGTACTGGACGTGCGGCCAGCGGGCCTTCATCTCGGCCGGCGGGTTCCAGTCCGGCCATTCCGCCTTGCGGGCGATGGTGGCCGTGCCGGTCCAGCCATAGGCCTCGTCGCCGACCGCGACGCCGTAGCGGATCGCCTTCCGGTTCGGCTGGACGAGATAGAGCTGGCGCTCCTTGGTGTCGACCACGATGGTGCCGGGCGCCTCGCCGGTCGGATCGTCGATCATGTAGCGCCCGAAGCGCGGATCGGCCTCGGCCGTCGGCACCTGCGCCATCCACTCGGTGTCGCGGGCCGAGACCTGGGGGTCCGGGACACCTTTGAAGTTGCATCCGGCCAGAGCCGCGATCATTGCCAAAAGAAGGGGCAGACGGAAAAGGCGCATCGTGTAAAGCTCTGCAGACTAAGGCTCGGGGCGAGACAGGATTTCGTTTCAGGCCGCGTTATAGGCCGTGACGTCGTCAAGTCGAATCGAAACACACCATGGCACGGCTCCGCATCCGAAAGTGTTGCATCGCAACAACATGGACAGCCGCTCGTGACGCTGCGACACTCGCGGAGGTCCCACCACAAGAAGCCCCATGCCCACGCTCTACATCGCCCATCCGGCCAGCCTCGACCACCAGACACCGCTTGGGCATCCCGAACGCCCGGACCGCATCCGCGCCATCGAGCGCGCCCTTGAGAAGGAGCGGTTCACGTCGCTCGTCCGCGAGCAGGCGCCCATGGCCGAGATGGAGAGCCTCGCCCTCGCGCATCCGGAAGAGTACATCGTCCGGCTCCGCAACATCAGCCCCCGAGAAGGGTTAGTCAGGATCGACGAGGACACGGTCATGTCGCCGGGCACCTACGAGGCGGCTCTCAGGGGCGCCGGCGGCGCCGTGATGGCGGTGGACGAGGTCATGACGGGCCGGGCCACCAACGCCTTCGTGGCGATGCGCCCGCCCGGGCACCATGCCGAGCGCGTCCGGGCCATGGGCTTCTGCTTCTTCAATAACGCGGCGATCGCGGCGCGCCATGCGCAGGCACGCCACGGCGCCGAGCGGGTGGCGATCTTCGACTGGGACGTCCACCACGGCAACGGCACGCAGGACATCTTCTGGTCGAATGAGACCGTGCTCTACTGCTCGACCCACGAGGCCCCCCTGTATCCCGGCACGGGCGCCCTGTCCGAGACGGGCGAGCACGGCACCATCGTGAACGCGCCCCTGAGCACGGGCGACGGCAGCGAGGCGTTCCGGGAGGCGGTCGAGACCGCGATCCTGCCGCGGATCCACGATTTCGGCCCGGACCTGATCGTCATCTCGGCGGGCTTCGACGCCCATTGGCGCGATCCGCTCGCCAGCTTGAACCTGATGGAGTCGGATTTCGCCTGGGCGACGCAGAAGCTGATGGATCTCGCCGGGCGCCATTGCGGCCAGAGGATCGTGTCCGTCCTCGAAGGCGGCTACGATCTCGAAGGCCTGGCGAAATCGACCGCCTTCCATCTCGACGCCCTCATGGGGCGCGAGACGGGAACCTGAGGCGGGCCTCGCACGGCACGCTGGGCCTCTCCCACGTCATCACCGGCCCAAGGCCGGTGATGACGTGGGAGTTTTCACGAAGCCAGGTGAGGCTTCCATCAGCACTCGATGGGCTCCTCGCCCAGAAGCTCGATCCCGAAGCCCGAGAGGCCCACATAGGAACGGCTCGACGTCGCGAAGTTGCGGATCGACGCGACCCCGAGATCGCGCAGGATCTGCGCGCCGAGGCCGATCTCGCGCCACTGGCTGGAGCGCATCGCCTCCGAGCCCGTCTCGTCGTTGTCCGAGAAGGACGTGGTCGGCACGCCCGCGGTGCCGTCGCGCAGATAGACCAGGACGCCCCTGCCCTCCTTCACGAAACGCTGCAGGGCGGCGTTCACCGTCTTGCCGCCCTCGAACACGTCGGTGAGCGCATTGGCGCGGTGCAGGCGCACGGGGACGTTCGTGCCGTCGCCGATGCGGCCATGGACGAGAGCGATGTGCTGCACGCTGTCGAAGGGTGTCGAATAGGCGTAGCCGGTGAACGGGCCCCACTGGGTCTCCACCGGGAAGGTGCCGATCCGCTCGACCAGCTTCTCCCGCGCCTGGCGGTACGCGATGAGATCCGCGACCGAGATCCGCTTGAGGTTGTGCGTCTCGGCGAAGGCGTCGATCTGCCGGCCCTTCATCACCGTGCCGTCGTCGTTGGCGAGCTCGCAGATCACGCCGACCGGCGGCAGGTTCGCGAGCCGGCACAGGTCGACGGCCGCCTCCGTATGGCCCGAGCGCATGAGGACGCCGCCGTCCTTGGCGATGAGCGGGAAGACATGGCCGGGGCGGACGAAATCGGCCGCCCCCATGTTGTTGTTGGCGAGCGCCCGCACGGTGTTCGAGCGCTGCTCGGCCGAGATGCCGGTGGTCAGCCCGTGCTTCACGTCCACGGTCACCGTGAACGCGGTGCCGAGCGGCGCGTCGTTCGCCTGCACCATCGGGTCGAGCCGCAGGCGGCGGGCCTCCGCGACGGTCAGCGGCGCGCAGACGATCCCGCAGGTGTTGCGGATGATGAAGGCCATCTTCTCCGGCGTGCACAGGGAGGCGGCGACGATGAGGTCGCCCTCGTTCTCGCGGTCGTCATCGTCCGTGACGATGACGATTTCACCACGGGCGAAAGCCTCGATGGCTTCGGTGACGGAATGGGGCATCCAGGCCTCCTTGGCGGATTGGGGCAGGAAATCGTTGGGCGTCACCGCCCCGCGGGTCTCGCGGGCAATTAATTCGGCGGTGTCGCGGGAGAGCCAGGCCCGTTCGGAGTTGCACAGCTGGGTCACGGCGCCAGGGGTGACGCCGATCCGCCGCGCGAAGGCCACGCGCGACACGCCGTTGCGGGACAACCACTCAGCCAGTCTCATGCGGGAGGCTTAGCCGATGGGATGATTTTAGTAAAACTAAAATCTGCAATGGAGGCTTTGCAGGATCGCCGGCGCGTCGTGCGGACGAAAGCGGGCCGCCCTCGTGGCCCTCTCCACGTCATCGCGGGCCTCACACCACCCTTCCACGTCATCACCGGGCTTGTCCCGGTGATCCCGATGACGAAGAACGCCGCGCTCTTCTGTATCGAGATGGCCGGCACAAGGCCGGCCATGACGTGGGGAGGGTGTCAGTGCCGGACCGGGTGTTCACCCTCCACGTCATCACCGGGCTTGTCCCGGTGATCCCGATGCGGTGAAGCGCCGAGCTTTTCCGTATCGAGATGGCCGGCACAAGGCCGGCCATGACGTGGAAAGGTCGTGCATCCCGATATGCCATTCTCACGTCATCACCGGGCTCGTCCCGGTGATCTCGATACGGTGAAGCGCCGCGCCCCACCGGACCGACATGGCCGCAACGAGCCCGGCCATGATGTCAGGACAAAACCTCTCGCAGCAGGGTCTCACGCCCCGAACGGCCAGGAGGGCCCCTGCCCGACCTGTCCGCGGTGGCGCAGGAGATGGTCGGCCAGCACACAGGCGACCATGGCCTCGCCCACCGGCACGGCCCGAATGCCCACGCAAGGGTCGTGGCGGCCCTTGGTCCGCACCTCCGCCTCGGCGCCGCTGCGGGTCACGCTGGCGCGCGGGGTCAGGATCGACGAGGTCGGCTTGACGGCGAAGCGGCACACCACGGGCTGGCCGGTGGAAATGCCGCCGAGCACGCCGCCGGCATGGTTCGACAGGAAGGTGGGCGCGCCCTGGTTGCCGGGGCGCATCTCGTCGGCGTTCTCCTCGCCGCGCAGGCTGGCGGCCGCGAAGCCGTCGCCGATCTCCACGCCCTTGACCGCGTTGATGGACATCAGGACGGCGGCGAGGTCGGAATCGAGCTTGCCGTAGATCGGCGCGCCGAGGCCCGCCGGAACGCCCTCGGCGACGATCTCGAGGACCGCCCCGATGGAGGAGCCGTCCTTACGCAGGCCGTCGAGATACTCCTCGTAGAACTGCGCCGCCTTGGAGTCCGGGCAGAAGAACGGGTTGCGCGCCACCTCGTCCCAGTCCCAGTTGCCGCGGTCGATGGCGTGCGGCCCCATCTGGACGAGGGCGCCGCGGATGGTGATCCCGGGAAGCACCTTGCGGGCGATGGCGCCGGCGGCCACGCGGGCCGCCGTCTCGCGGGCCGAGGAGCGCCCGCCACCGCGATAATCGCGGATGCCGTATTTCACGTCGTAGGTGAAATCCGCGTGCCCTGGGCGGTAGGATTCCTTGATCTCGGAATAATCCTTGGAGCGCTGGTCCACGTTCTCGATCAGGAGCGCGATCGGCGTTCCGGTCGTCACCTGCCGTCCCGTGCGCTCGTCGGTGAACACCCCGGACAGGATCTTCACCTGATCGGGCTCCTGGCGCTGGGTGGTGAAGCGCGACTGGCCCGGCCGCCGGCGGTCGAGCTCCGCCTGGATCTCCGCGGCCTCGAGCGGGATCATGGGCGGGCAGCCGTCCACCACGCAGCCGAGGGCGGGTCCGTGGCTTTCGCCGAAGGTGGTGACGCGGAACAGGTGGCCGAAGGTGTTGTGGGACATGGCGCTTCTTCGAGGTTCTAGCGCGCCGTGCGAAAAAGTAGACCCGGTTTTTCGCGTCGAACGGTGCGCCACTCAAGGGGTTGAGCATCGGAATCGATCCCAGACGCGGGTCCACTTGTCACGTCCGATGCTCCAGGCCTCTTAGAACCAAAGCGGCCGGGTGTCACGCCCGATGCGCCGCCCCCTCGGCGCGTCGATCACAGGCCGGATGCCGGCCCTTCCGCGACGCTCGGCCCGGCGCTACTCCACGCGGATCCTGTACGTTCTCGTCAGCAGCGTCTGCGTCGCCAGGTCGTTCCAGCTCCAGGGAATGTCGAGCACGACCTCGTCCATCCCCTTAAAGCCCTTTTTCGGCGTGTACACGTAGGCGAGACCGCGGACCTTCGTGCCGGGGCAGCGCGTGTCCTTGCCGAGCGCCTGTTCGTGCGGCCGGATCTGGAGGGTGCGGTTGGCCGGTGCCTGGCGCACCTTCACGTCGGGGATCACCGACGGATAGCAGGTATTGACCTCGTAGCCGAGGAATCCGTCGATGGCCGAGACGGTATTGGCCTTGACGGTCCGCTCGATGGTCTCGGCGGAGCCGGGAGACGTAAGCAGAGCCAGGCCTGCGGCGGCAGCTATGAGCCGGTACATGGTCGATTGCCTTCAGTGAAACTATGTTTCACAATATGAGCATATTCCTCGACCGGGCTCAAGCGGCCATCCCGGGGCGTCGCACCGGGACCAGGGTTCGCATGCTCCTGCCGGTCGCGCCTGACGAGGCACGCCCCACGACCCGGCCCGGGCGGCGCTCGATCGGAACGGGGGCACGGATCGGGAGCCGCCGCGGACGGCCGGCTCCGCCGGTGACCGGCGAGGAGCGCCCTCCGGGCGCGGGAGCCGGACCTGCCTGGGGTCAGATCTCGATGGAGCTGCCGATCTCGACCACCTGGGCGGCCGGGATGCAGAAGTAATCCGCCGTCAGCTCCGCATTGCGGTTCAGCATGGCGAAGATCACCTCGCGCCAGAACGCCATGCCGGGCAGATTCCTGGACGCCACGATCGTCTGGCGGCCGACGTAATAGGTCACGGCATCCGGATCGAGACCCGGCAGGTGCAGGCGGGCGGCCGCATGGCGCAGCGCCTTGGGCACGTCGGGCTTCTCCGTGAAGCCGAGGCGCAGGACCAGGCGCTGAACCCCCTCGCAGATCGGCACCAGGTGGACGCGCCCCTCCTCCCGGACCGTGGGCTCGTCGGTGACCACGACCGACACGAGGAACACGGTCTCGTGCAGCACACGGTTGTGCTTCAGGTGATGCAGGAGCGTCCCGGGGATCCCGGTCGGCGACGCCGACATGATCACGGCGGTCCCCGGGATGCGGATCGGCGGCTGCTGCTCCAGGAGATGCTGGAAGTCCTTCGTGGACATGCGCAGATGCGTGCGGGCGCGCTGGACGAGCTGCTGGCCCTTGCGCCAGGTCAGCATCATGAAGGCGGCGCTGAACGCGATCAGGAGCGGGAACCAGCCGCCTTCCAAGAGCTTCGTGGTGTTGGCCGCAAAGAACACCAGATCGACCAGCAGCAGGGTCCCGTTGAGCAGGTAGACGAGGACAGGCCGATGGCCCCAGTGAAGGGCCACGAAGGTCGCCAGGATCGTGGTGATCACCATGTCGAGCGACACGGCGAGCCCATAGGCGCCCGCCAGGCGGCTCGAGGATCCGAACCCGAGGACGGCCGTGAAGGTCAGCAGGGCGAGCGCCCAGTTCACGAACGGCACGTAGACATGGCCCCGCTCGTGGGTCGAGGTGTGGATCACCCGCATCCTGGGCAGGAAGCCGAGCTGGATGGCCTGCTGCGTCAGCGAGAAGGCTCCGGTGATCACCGCCTGCGAGGCGATGACCGTGGCGAAGGTGGCCAGGACCACGAGCGGGTAATGGGCCCAGTCGGGCGCCAGGTGATAGAACGGGCTTTCGATCGTGCCCGGGTTCGTCAGAAGGAGGGCGCCCTGGCCGAAATAGTTGAGCATCAGGGCGGGCAGCACGACGAAGAACCACGCGTTGCGGATGGGCGCCGGACCGAAATGGCCGAGATCCGCGTAGAGCGCCTCCCCGCCCGTGACGGTGAGGAACACCGCGGCGAGAACCGCGAGCGTGACCGGGAGATCCGTCTTGATCAGGAAGGCCAGCGCATGGACCGGGTTGATCGCCGCGATCACCCCGGGCGCGGCCACGATCCCGCCGAGCCCGAGCAGGCCGAGGACCGAGAACCAGATCAGCATGAACGGGCCGAAGACCCGGCCGATCCGGCCCGTGCCCATGCGCTGGAGCGCGAACAGCGTCACCAGGATGACCATGGTGATCGGGATCACGTAGGGCTTGAACTGGTCGGAATCGACCGCGAGGCCTTCGACGGCGCTCAGCACGGAGATGGCCGGCGTGATCGTCCCGTCCGCATAGAGCAGCGCCGTGCCGACGAGGCCGAGCACCGCGAGGTACATGCGCCAGGAGCCCGGCTGGATGCGCCGCACGCCCAGGAGCGCGAGCAGCGCGATGATCCCGCCCTCCCCGCGGTTGTCGGCGCGCAGGATGAACAGGCAGTACTTGATCGAGATGACCACGATGAGCGACCACAGGATCAGCGAGAGCACCCCCAGGACCGTGGCGGCCGAGAGCACGCCATGGTCGGCCGCGACCGCCGCCTCGCGGAGCGCATAGAGCGGGCTGGTGCCGATGTCGCCGAACACGACGCCGAGGGCGCCGAGGACCGCCGCCCGGGAGGCGGTGCCGGTTTTCGCGTCATCGGCATGGGTGTCGGCGAATGTGGCCATGGCCGTCCGAACCTACAGCGCCCATGAGATCGGCGCTCAGGGATAACCGGAAGGGTACGGCTCCGTTCCTGGAGGGAGCAAGCCTCTCCTGTCATCGCACCCTCCGCCCGCCCGAGAGCCTCGGACGTGACCCAGAGGGCCGTGCCATTCGCCCCGTCATGGCCGGCCTTGTGCCGGCCATCCCCATTGTTTGAAGCGCGGCGCCCTACGGAAGCGGGATCACCGGGACAAGCCCGGTGATGACATGGAGGGTGACGCGGAGGGTGGCGTGGAAGGTGGCGTGGAAGGTGGTTTGTGAAGCGGAGCCCTGCGGGCGAACGGCCGCCCATGAGCCATCACCGGTAGGGATAGCAGCGGTCGCGGTCGAGGGTCAGGCCGAAATGGACGCCCAGGGCGCGGATCGCCTCCCCGTGCTCCGGATAGGGATCGCGGTTCTCCGGTCCGACGATGATGATCCGGTAAGGCCGGTCGCCCTCGCCGTCCGGCGGCAGCATCGCGGTCGCCAGGGCCGTTCCCTCACTGTCGCGCAGGGTCAGGAACAGCGGCATGGCGCGCCGCACATGCGCCTTCAGGCCGATATTCTGCTCGACGAAGGGCGACGAGGCGGCCCGATAGCTGCCGGCGGCCGCCTCCCAGGCCTGGCGGAAGTGCTTCTCGACCGCATGGCCCATGGCGTCGGATTCGAGCGCGGCCTCGCCCTCGGTCTCGATCCTGAACCAGGTCTTCGCCCCCGGAGCATCGCAGATGTATTGCATATCCTGACAACGCAGGAGCGCCGCGAAGGTTGTCCCGGCGACGGCCCGTCACACCCAGCGGTAACTGCGCCCCTCGATCACGAGCACGCGGCCCTGCCAGATGTCCATGCTGGCGGCCTGCCGGGCATTCACGCCGCAGCAGATCGACAGGAAGGCCCGCGCGACGCCGCCATGGGCGACGATCACGGTGTCGCGGGTGAGATCGTCCAGGATCGGGCGGATGCGCTCGACCAGCATGGCGTAGCTCTCGCCGCCGCCCGGCGGCGCGTAGTGCCACTTGTCCTGCTCGCGCAGCGCAGCGAGCTGCGGCTCGGCCTTGCGGACCTCCTTCCAGGTCATGCCCTCCCAGGTGCCGAAGGTCAGCTCGACCAGGCGCTCGTCGAGCCGGTAGCTGTCGGGATGCAGGCCCAGGGTCTCGCGCAGGATCTCCATGGTCTCGCGGGTGCGGGTCATGGGGCTCGCCACATAGGCGAGGTCCTCGACATGCGGCACGAGCGCCTTCAGCTTGCGGCCCGCCTCCTCGGCCTGGACGCGGCCGACATCGTTGAGCGGAATGTCCTTCTGGCCCTGGAGGCGGCCCTCCAGGTTCCAGTCCGTCTCGCCATGGCGAATGAAGTAGATCGTGGGGCGGGACGGAGTCACTGGTTGTCGGTCCGATACGCTGGGGTGACGCGATGGGCTGAGGCTAGTCCTTGTCGAGGGACAGGTCCGGCGCTTCCGGGTTCTTCATGCCGACCACGTGATAGCCGGCGTCCACGTGGAGGATCTCGCCGGTCATGCCGCGGGACATGTCGGACACGAGATAGGCGGCGGTCTCGCCGACCTCCTCGATGGTGACCGTGCGGCGCAGCGGCGAGTTGTACTCGTTCCACTTGAGAATGTAGCGGAAGTCGCCGATGCCGGAGGCCGCGAGCGTCTTGATCGGACCGGCCGAGATGGCATTGACGCGGATGTTCTTCGGGCCGAGATCGGCCGCCAGATAGCGCACCGAGGCCTCGAGGGCGGCCTTGGCCACGCCCATGACGTTGTAGTGCGGCATCCACTTCTCGGCGCCGTAATAGGTGAGCGTCAGGAGCGAGCCGCCGTCGTTCATCAGCTTCTCGGCCCGCTGGGCGATCGCCGTGAAGGAATAGCAGGAGATCAGGAGCGACTTGGTGAAGTTGCCCTCGGAGGTCTCCACGTAGCGGCCGGTGAGCTCGTCCTTGTCCGAGAAGGCGATGCAGTGGATGACGAAGTCGATGGAGCCCCAGAGGCGCCTCACCTCCTCGAACACCGCGTCGATGGTGGCGCCGTCCGTCACGTCGCAATGGCCTACCACATGGGCGTCGAGCTCCCGCGCTAGAGGCTCCACGCGCTTCTTCAGGGCGTCGCCCTGATAGGTGAAGGCGAGTTCCGCTCCGTGCTGGCGGGCAGCCTGCGCAATGCCCCAGGCGATCGAACGGTTGTTCGCCACGCCCATCACCAAGCCACGCTTACCGGCCAGGATGCCGGTGGCCTTTGTCTCCGCCATGATTCACCTAGATCGTCGCTGGACAGGTCAAGAAAGAACGGCCTCTTTAGCCGACGCGGCGTCAGGGGGGAAGACCTCTTGATGCGGCTTGAGACGATCCGGTCGGCTTGTGCTGTCCCTCGGGCCTCCACACCGCGTCATCACCGGGCTTGTGCCGGAGCCTCACGGGATCGGGATGGCCGGAACAAGCCCGGCCATGACGCAACAGGGTGACGTCAGCCCCTACTTGGCCTTCTCCGAGCGTCGCTTGCGGGCGTAATCCATCAGGTCCTCGTCCACCACCTCGGGCAGCCTGATCTCCGTCGTCACGAGCAGGTCGCCGTGCCCGGTCTTGGTGGGCAGGCCCTTGCCGCGCAGGCGGAAGGTGCGGCCCGAATTCGTCATGGGCGGGATCTTCATCTCCACCGATCCGGTCAGGGTCGGCACCCGCACGGGACCGCCGAGGACCGCCTCCTCGATCTCGACCGGCAGGCGCAGGCGCAGATCGGACCCGTCCGGGGTGAAGCGCTCATGGGGCGCGAACGCGATGGTGAGCAGCGCATCGCCGGGATCGATGCCGGGCGCGCCCTGGCCGAGGCCGCGCAGGCGGATCACCTGGCCGTCGCTGACGCCCTTGGGGATCACCACGTCCACGTCGCGCCCG
>NZ_JAMXFI010000166.1:0-18122 GCF_025460875.1 Microvirga yunnanensis | reverse complement strand
GAGCGCCGGTCCGCCGCACGCGCGCCGGCCGATCACGGCTGGTCCACCAACCCCTGAGCCGACGCATCGGAGGACTGCCCCGGAGCCGCGGCAACGGCCGGCGCGGACGCCGGCGGCGCGCAGAGGCCTGCCATCTGGATCAGGCCGAAGCCGAAGACGGGATCGCGCCCGGGCTGGCCGAGGTCACGCGTATGCTGCTCGAGGCGTGACTGGACCTCCTTGACGTCCAGCGTGGGGTTCGATGCGATCACCAGGCTTGCGGCAGCGGAGACGAACGGCACCGCGTAGGAGGTTCCCGTCCGCAGCACGCCGCTGCCCTCCGCCGAGGCCGTCCAGACGTTCACCCCGGGAGCGGACAGGTCGACATAGGGGCCACGGGTGGCGCGCCGGTAGACGTTGAGGTCGTGGTCGATGGCCGTCACCGCGACGACGCCCGGATAGGCTGCCGGGTAGGACGGCTCGGCCCCGGGACCGTTGTTGCCGGCGGCGGCAACGAACACGATGCCCTTGGCCTGGGCCGCTGCGACGGCCTGTTGCAGAACCTCGTTGGCCGGCCCCGACAGGCTCATGTTGATGACCCGGACCCCGCGCTCCGCCAGGGTCCCGATGGCGGCCACGAGGGTCATCACGTCGGTCCGGTCGGCCGTGCCGCCATCCCGGTAGAAGGCATCGACGGCCATGATCCGCGCCTGCGGCAGGAGACCGGGCGTCCGGCTTGTCGGCCGTCCGACGAGAAGGGCCGCGACCGCCGTGCCGTGATCCTGCAGCGACGGGACCGCATGGCGCTCCGGCTGGGCGATGATCTGGACTGCTTGCCCGTTCAAGGCCGGATGCTCGACATTCACCCCGGTATCGATCAGGCCGATGAGGGGAGCCGGGCCGCATTGGGGCGTCTCCGCGTCGGACCACTTCACGAGCGAAGCCCAGTTCACGGGAGGCTGGACCAGGCACTCGGCGCCCGTGCAGGCGGGCGGGTGCTCGTCGAGGTAATAGAATTCGTCGAAATCCACCGAGGCCCGCGCATCGGCGAGACGGACCAATTGCCGGGCTTGGGCGACCGACAGGCCAGCCGGGGCCCGCAGCCTGACCACTTGGGCGGCGATGCTGCCCTGGGTCCTGGCCTCGATGCGAAAACCCTGAGCGGTCAACCGGGCCAGGTTCTCGGGCGACAGGCCCGACGCCACGATGGAGCGTGTCGATTGCCGTGGCTTGGGCCGCCGGTCGATGTCCTCGGCGACCGGGAGGGGGCTGAGCGGCTTGACCTTGGCCGGAACAGCCGCCCGTGCGGCCGGCGTTCGCGTCGCGGACTTGGCCGCAGACTTCGCGGGAGACTTGCCTGCAGACTTGGCCGTGCCGGGTGTCGTCGATCCGGATGCGGTGGCCTTGCCTCGGCCCGCCGATGTCTTGCCGGCGCTCGCGCGGGCTCTGTCATTGGAGCGGGGATTGGCACCGTTCGATGCAGCACCGGCATGCAGTGGGCCGACCTTCACAGGTCCGCTGCCAAGGCCTTGGCTCGCACCCGCAACGGCTCCGTTGGCGGAATTGACGCTGCCGCTCGTTCCGGCATTGGCCTTGCTGCCATTGCCGCCGGCATTGCTGTTGCCCTTGCCCGCACCAAGGCCGCCGCCAGCGCTGGCTCCGCCGCCGAGGCTGCCTCCGTACCCGGCGCCTCCCGCATTGCCCCGGCCGGACCCGCCGCCTACGCCGCCGCCAAGACCACCGGCATTCGAATTGCCTCTGCCGCCGTTGCCATTGCCGCTTGCTGCGCTGCCGCCGGCCGCACCATTGCTCTTCCCGCCGCCGTTTCCGTTGCCGCCGCTGTTGCTGTTTCCTCCGGCATTACCGTTCCCGGGACCTCCGGCCCCGCCGCGTCCGCCATCCGAATTGCCGTTCCCGTTTCCTGCGCCACCGCCGGCCGAGCCCCCGCCGTTCCCGCCTGCGTTGCCATTCCCGTTGCCGCCGCCGTTGCCGTTCCCGCCACCGTTGCCGCCACCATTGCCGTTTCCACCGCCGCCTTTGGCGAACGCAGCTCCGCTTGCGACGGGAAGACCTGAATCATGGCCAAGATCCAGCTGAATGCGGACGGGGAGGGCAACAGCAAGGCCAGCCACCGCAACAAGGGTATGTCGCCACCAGCGTGTCATGGTTCCCTTTCGTGCCGGCAACTCAGCCGTAAACTTGGCCGTTGCAGGTCCACCCGCTTGTCAACGCGTGATGGGGCCTAAAAAGTTGCTCGGACCATCCACAAAATTGCATGTCATGTAGACTATCCGAGATGAACCGGAGCGAACCAATCACGAAATGTGTCCGATGGTTAGCTTGACCATGGGATCGGGCTTGTGCCGTCTGCTCGGCAGCATGGATCGTGGCGGATGCCACCCCGTCGTGAGCCCCGTAACAACCCTTTGTGTATCCTTGCGATAGACTGCGATGCCGGTATTCGACGCGATGTCGAAGCTCCCGTCCTCTTCCAGCCGAGGCCGCTCCTGGTGTTGAACGCCAGGGTCGGGAAACCGACCCACCCTACCTGAGATCGAACCTCAGCCGGATTGCCACAACCCTCGGCTATTCCGAGGCGAGCGCCGTCACGCGAGCATTCCGGCTCCGGCTCCGCCCGGCAATCCTGGGCACGGCCCTCGGCTTCGATCAGATCGGCGAGGCTGGAGGCCGGAACTCTCGAACGGTGGAATAAAGGCTGCTCGTGTCCCGGGATGTCAAGTCGATGGCTCTGAGGGTCAAGCACCAGCGTCGGGATCGGGTAGTCTCATGGTCATAAAGCCAGCAGCCAAGGACAACCAGAGCCAACCTGGAGCCCAAGGCCGTCCCGACACCGACATGTTCGCATTGAGGAGGACAGCTCATGCGCTGCACATCTGCTCTCGCTGCTGTTGCGGCTGTCGCGTGCACGGCCGTCCCGTTGCATGCAGAGGCTCAACCGCGGGATCGCCAGGTTAGGCAAGGCGATCCTCTCGTCCTGAGAGTGAGGCCGCGCAATTCCTTTGGTCGGGTCCCGCTCTACCTCATCGGCTCGACCTATGAGCCAAGAAACGCCTTCGATCCGATCGAGCTTGTGGCGCCACTTGGCCCCTCGGCCAACAATGTCACGATCACGTTGCCCCTATCCTCGGCGCATTGTCAGTTCACACGGGTCGACGCCACTCTGTTTGCCAGTCCCGGATGCCTGAGTCGATAAGACCGGTCGGACAGGCGCCCTTTGTGCCACACGGATGCATCCGCAGCACTCCATCCGTGCCTCAGGCTTTGTGATCCTGCGGAGAGGAGGTTTCCATGAAGATTCTGACCATGCTCATCGGTGGAGCGTTGACGGCTTGCGCAGGGTTCGCTTCTGCCCAATCGCAGCCCAATCCGATCCAGGGCACGCCCAACTCGCTCTTCCCCTACGCGGCTCCGAACGAGGTTCAGATCATCAACGGGGTGCCGTGCCGGACGGTTCTCGTTCAGGGCAGCAACATGCGCGTTCCAGTGGAATGCGCCGGTCGGGTCGCGACAGGGACCTTCGAGCCGAGTTCAACGGGGAGCATCCGGGTCGAGGAAGGAAGCGGACGCACCTTTGTGGGCCGACCGATCTCTGGCACGCCCAACTCGATTTTCCCTTATGCCGCGCCGAACGAGGTTCAGATCATCAACGGGGTGCCCTGTCGCACGATCCTCGTTGACGGCACCTATCGGGTTCCCGTGGAGTGCGCCCACTGAACGACGGTCACGGTCGTGGCATTGCGCGACGCGTGGTGCAACCCATCGTCGATGACGATGTCAGGAATCCGTGGGTGGCCTCGCATCCCGCCGGTATGGGGACGCCGGGTCGCGCCCCCATAGCGCCCTCGAAGCCTTGTCCAGCCCTCATGAGACGCCTGTCGCCTGGTCGACACTTCATGCTCGTTCATCGCGCCAAGCTGCGGGGCGCGACGAAATCGACTGGTCCGAAGGGGTTGCGCGATCCCACGAAGGGCCCGTTCGTGATCGGGTCCGGCAGAACACCCTGCCCGAAGCGCTCACGGTTCGACGCATAGGGTGGGTTTAGAAGATAGGCCTGCGTTTGCCCGTAGCCGCTGATGCCCGGGTCGATCGATCCGACAGGAACCACCGTGCCCGGGTCCAGGAAACTCCTCGGCGTCACGCGCAGGACCAGCGGGTCGCCTTGTTCAAGGGTCTGGCGTCGGCGATTCTGAGCCTCCACGTCCTGGGGAAGGACCAGGAGGGCCGCGGCGGCGATCATGATGATGACGGATGAATGGTGCATCGGACGTCCTCCTCTCTCGAAAGCCGTCGTTGCAGACATTGTCGCGGTGTGCAGTGGCCTTGGCCAATGACCACCTGCATGCCTGCGGGATCTCCGACGGAACGGTCGGGTTGCGGAAAGAGCCCCGTCCAGTCTTGTCCGAACGGGGCCGAGTTCAGCCGGAGGCCTCGACAAGGGATGAAGGGAAAGAGCGGGAAAGGCCTCCCAGGTCGGATCATGCCTGATCGCCGGAGGGCCGCTTGACCGATGAGGACAATCTTTGAACGTTCTGAGACAGACACGCGTTCAATGCGACGACGCGCGCCCGAACGCCGCCCCTTCAACGACGCGGCAGCCTCCAAGGACGTTCACGAGCGGAATGGCCGACCTTGGCCTTCCATCCGCACCGCCGGGATGAGCTGATCTTCGCGTCGACACCAGCTACTCCTCATTTTGGACCCAAGAGGGCTTTCCCCGCCCCAGCCCGGCCGACCCGCTCCCTTTGAGGAACGGGTTTTTCCGTTCATGGTTGGCTCATTGGTTGCCTCGGCGGCAACCCCCATAGGGCAAGAGCAACCCGGAGCGCTGATCTCCCATGGACAAACGCCACACCGCAGACGCTTTTCCCGACCGAGCCGCAGCGGCTTGGCCGTTCGGAGGCGGAGAGATGGCCGGCCGCATGCGTGATCACGACTGGACGGCAACCCCGCTTGGTCCGACCGAGACTTGGCCGCAGGCGCTGCGTACGGCCGTCGAGATGGCGCTCGCAAGCCCGCTCGTCTCGTCCCTCGTGTGCGGGCCCGACCGGATCCTGATCTACAATGACGCGGCCGCGGTATTATACGGAACCCGCCATCCCGCTGCACTCGGACGCCCTCTGCCGGAAACCTTTCCTGAAGGGTGGAGGACGGTCGCGCCCCTCTACGAGCGCGTCTTCACGGGGGAAAGTATCCAGGTCACCGCCCAGCCGCTCGATACGCGCGGCGAAGGCGAGGCCGCCTCGAACATCTTCGACGCCGTCCTGATCCCGCTCCGTGACGAGCAGGGCCGCGTCGCCTACGCGCACATGACGGGGTTCGAGGTCGGCGGCCGCCTGCGCGCCGAGGCTGCGTTGCGCGAAAGCGAGGAGCGGCAGGCGTTCCTGCTGAAGCTCAGCGACGCACTACGGGCCGAGCCAAACGCGGACGCCATCGCGAACTGTGCGCTTCGGATGTTGATTGCGAAGATGCAGCTCGACCGCAGCTACATCACGGTCTACCGGCTGGATGAGAACCGCGCCGACGTCACCCACCAGTTGGGGAACGATCGTGTGCCGCCGCTGCCCGAAATGTTTGTCTTGTCCGATTTCCCCGAAGCTTTTCGAGCCTTACACGACCGGACCTTCGTGATCGAGGACGACTTCGAACGACAGGGCCTATCGGACGCCGAGAAGCACAATAGCCGTAGCCTCGGGATGCGTGCCATGGTGGCTCCGACACTTCGTAAGGGCGAGAGCCATCCGCTCTGGTCCATGGTTGCGATTTCAGCGCAGCCTCGGCGCTGGACGCGAGGCGAGATTACCCTTGTGGAAGAAGTGGCGGAGCGCACCTGGGCGGCAATGGAGCGGGCGTGTGCAGAAGAGGCGCTGCGCGAGAGCGAAGGAAGCCTGCGCGTCATCATGGACAACGTCCCGGCGATGATCGGCTTCTACGACCGCGAGTTTCGCTATCGTGCCATCAACGAGGAGTTCAGCCGGTTCTTCAAGCGGCCGAAGGAAGGGATTATCGGCCGCACCGTGGCGGAAATCGCAGGCGAGCGTATCTTCGCGAGTTTGAAACCGTGGATGGAGCGGACGCTGGCCGGCGAGACAGTGCGGTGCGAGGATCAGGGCTGGAGGGCGGCCGATCCGAACCTCTGGGGCTGGACGGAGGAGAACTACATTCCGCACTTCGCCGCGTCCGGCGAAGTTGACGGCTTCTATGCCCTTGTCTTCGACATCACGGAACGCAAGAAAGCCGAGGAAGCTCTGCGTGAGAGCGAGGAGCGCTTCCGGGCTCTCGCCACCGCCGGCAGCTACATGATGTATCGCATGAGCCCGGACTGGCGGCACATGTATCAGCTCTCGGGCGAGGGCATGCTGGCCGATACGGTCGAACCGGTCGCGGACTGGGCCGACACTTATCTCTTGCCTGAAGATCAGCCGGTGATCTTCGCCGCCATCGAGGAGGCGATCCGCACCAAGTCTCTTTTCGAGCTGGAGCACCGCGTGCGCCAAGTCAACGGTGGAGTGGGCTGGGTTCTGTCGCGCGCCGTTCCGATCCTCGGGCCTGACGGAAACATCGTGGAGTGGTTCGGCACCGGTGTCGACGTGACCGCGAAGCGCAAGGTCGAAGAGAAGCTGCGCGAAGCGGAGGAACGCTACCGTGGTGAACTCGAGCAACAGGTCCGGGAGCGCACGGCTGATCTTCAGGCGAGCCGCGATCTCCTCCAGGCGACGATGGACTCGTCAATGGATATGATCCAGGTGTTCGAGGCGGTCCGGGACGGGGCTGGCGAGATCGTCGACTTTCGCTGGGTGCTCAACAATCACACCTCTGAGAGCAGGTATGGCAAAGTCGAGGGCGAGAGCCTGCTCACACGCAACCCCGGCGTCGTCCAAGAAGGTATCTTCGGCGCCTTCAAGCGTGTCACCGAGACGGGCAGGCCAGAGCAGGCCGAGCGGCACTACGTGCACGAGCAGTTCGACGGCTGGTTCTACCAGTCCGTCGTGAAGCTCGGCGACGGCGTGGCGACCACCACGAAGGAGATCACCGAGTGGAAGAAGGCGCAGGAAGAGGTCGTCCGTCTCCGGGATGCGGTTGCCCAGGCGAAGCTGCGCGAGAGCGAGGAGAAGTACCGGTCGCTGTTCGAGACCCTCGGCCAGGGATATGCCGAATGCGAGCTCATCCGCGGCGGTGACGGACATGCGACCGATCTTCGATACATCGCGTTGAACCCCGCTCTCGAGCGTCTTAGCGGCCTCAAGGTCGCCGAGACGGTCGGGCGGACGGCGCGCGAGGCCGTTCCGGGCATCGAGGAATCGCAGTTCGAGATGTACGAGAAGATCGTCGACGCCGGTGTGCCGGAGCGGCGCGAGTACGAAGTCGCTCCGTTGGGCCGGTGGTACGAATGCTACGTCTATCCGACCAAGAGCGATCGGTTTTTTGCCCTCTACGAAGATATTACCGAACGCAAACGCCGCGAACGGAATGCCGAACTGATGGCCGAGATCGGCCAGGACCTATCTGTTTTGTCGTCGCCTGACGAGATCATCCAGACGGTGGGTGCGCGCCTCGGCCACTTCCTGCACGCTTCGGGCTGCATTTTTGCGGATGTCGATGAAGTCAACAACGAAGCCACCATTCATCATGGCTGGAATGCCACCGATGTGCCGAGTCTCAAGCAGACATTTCGGCTGGCGGACTATTTTGGCGATGAGTTCGCCCGCGCCGGTCGTGCGGGCGAAACGGTTATCGTTTGCGACACCGCGCGTGACGAGCGGGCGGACGCAGACGCCTACGCTAGGCTGAAGCTCGGCGCCTTCATCACCGTTCCTTTCCAGCAGCAGGGGCGCTGGATAGCGAACATCACGGTTACCACCAGAGAACCGCGAACGTGGCGCGCGGACGAAATCGAGCTCCTGCAGGAGATTGCAAATCGCGTTTTCCCGCGCATCGAGCGCGCCCGCGCCGAGGCAGCACTGCGCGAGAGCGAGGAGCGATTCCGGCAGTTTGCCGATGCCTCCTCGGATGTGCTGTGGATCCGCGACGCCCAGACCATGACGATGGAATACCTGAACCCGGCCTTCGAGCGGGTGTACGGACACCCGCGGCAGAAGGTCCTAGCGGAAGGCCTGGGCGAATGGGGAGAGCTGATCCACCCGGAGGACCGTGACATGGCTCTGGAGAAGATGGAGTGTGTGCGCCGAGGGGAGCGGATCACTCATGAGTTCCGCCTCCTGCATCCGGATGGAGGAATCCGCTGGATCGAGAACACCGACTTCCCGCTCTTTGACATGCAGGGGAAGGTCCAGCGCATCGGCGGCTATGCCAAGGACGTGACGGAGAAGAAGGAAATTGCCGAGCGAATGAAGGTGCTGGTGGCCGAACTCCAGCATCGCACCCGCAACCTCATCGTCGTGGTGCGCTCCATTGCGGACCGGACGCTGGCCACCAGCTCCTCTCTTGACGAATTCCGGGGCCGCTTCCGTGACCGCATGGGTGCGCTCGGGCGGGTGAACGGTTTGCTGTCGCAGCTCAACGAGCGTGACCGCATCAGCTTCGACGAACTGATCCGGACGGAACTCGCCGGGCATGGGGTCGTGGATGGCGAGGGACATGAGCAGGTGACGCTGGAGGGACCGAAAGGCATACGCCTCCGCTCCGCCACAGTGCAGAGCTTCGCGCTGGGGCTGCATGAGCTCGCCACCAATGCGGTCAAGCACGGGGCGCTCTCCCGTCCGGAGGGGCGCCTCGCCATCCGCTGGGGCCTGGTTCCCGGACAGGACGGGGAGCCCCGCCTGCGGGTGGAGTGGCAAGAGAGCGGCGTGACTGTGCCCCCGCCTGCCCGAGGGCAACCTTACCGGAGGGGCTCCGGGCGTGAACTGATCGAGCGGTCACTTCCCTATCAGCTCGGTGCCGACACATCGTACGAACTCACGCCGGAAGGGGTGCGTTGCACGATCACCCTGCCGATCTCCACCATGCACTGGGAGGCGGAGCATGCCTGATCCTCTGACTGCCTCTGCCCTGCGCGGCCGCCGCATCCTGGTGGTCGAGGATGAGTACATGATGGCCGAGGACTTGCGGTGCGACCTGGAAGAGGCGGGGGCCCAGGTAATCGGCCCGGTGCCGAGTGTGGCGGATGCGCTGAGGCTGCTGGCGACGGAAATGAGCATCGACGCGGCGATCCTCGACGTGAACCTCCGAGGCGAGAAAGCCTATCCGGTCGCCGACGTCCTGCGCGAGCGCACCATCCCCTTCGTGCTGGCAACCGGCTACGAGCAGTGGGCGCTGCCGGAGGCCTACAAGGACGTGCCCCGCTGTGACAAGCCGGTCGACCTGCGCCACCTCGCTCTTGTGCTCTTCAATTGATGTTGCATCAACGGACTGGATTATTGGTGGACAGGATCGCTCCTCGCGTGGGGCTGACCTGGGTCGAACTTCGGTGAGGGCAGCCGACCTTCGCACAGCATCCCCTAAGGGCCCAATCCGACCCAAAGCAGTTCTCAGGATTGCCTGTGTCGTGGATCAAGCTTGGCTCAGACAAGGTCGCGAGGCCGAGCCGCCCCTGGCGGATGAGCGCCACCAGACAAGACGCACGATGCGACGATGTCGTGCTTTCGAAAGCGTCGTTGCATTCTCCGGCGCGACTGTGCGCGCAACAGGACGCTTCAGGGATCCACAGGAAATCGGACGATGACGCTCGTGCCGGTGCCGTCCCCATCGGTTGCGATGGTGCCGCCGAGCTGGGCCGCCATGGAGCGGATCAGGCGCGTCCCGAGACCCGCCGATGGTCTCGGCCTGCTCTCCGGGGTCAATCCGATTCCGTCATCCTCAACGGCGACCCTGAAGGTGTCTCCCCGGCGGCTGAAATCGACCGTGATTGTGCCGCCACGGTCGTCGGGAAAGGCATATTTAAGGCTGTTCGTCAGCAGCTCATTGATGATCAGCCCGACAGGGACCACGCGCTCCTGTGGCAGCAGATGACGCTCTGCCCGCACGGTGATTGCGATCGGCCGAAGGTCCACCAGTGCGGCCTTCAGGTCGTCACAGAGCTCGGTGATGAAGTCGGCGGCGTTGACGACCGCGCTGGTGCCCTCGCCCAGCCGCAGGCGCTCCTGCACCCGGCTGAGGACGTGGATGCGGTCGGCCGCGGAGGTCAAGGCCGACCTCGCTGATGGGTCGTGTACCGTCCGCTCCTGGAGCCGCACCAGCGCCGTGAGCATCATGAGGTCGTTCTTCATCCGGTGGCCGGCTTCCCGCAGGAGCAGATCCTTCTCCTGCTCGGCGGCTGCGAGCCGTCTGTTCGCCTGCGTGAGCCCGTGGGCGGTGGTGTGCAGGGCCTCGATGATCCCTGCCGTGGTGAACCCGATCACGAGGTACAGGATGAGGCCGAGGGTGGCCCGATGATCCTCAATCCTAAGGCTCCCGACCGGCTCAAGGAAGAAGTAGTCCGCCAGAACAGCGCTCAGTGCGACCGTGTAGAAGCCGCTGCCCCGGTTGAACAGGACGGCGTTGACGATAATGGCCATGAAGAACAGCAGGAAGGGGAACGCGGGCAGGTACGCGCTAAGGCCGATGCGCAGCACCAGCATGATCAGGACGACCAGCGTCGCGCCTAGATAACGGGCCCAGACCGGCCAGCTTCGCGTGAGGAAGGTATAGGTGAAGAATGCCTGCATGTCCGAGCCGTCAAGCCTTTCCGACGGCCGAGGTTCCCATTGAGGGAGGGGCAAAATGCCGGAACGGATGACGCTAAGCTTCGTTCGGCCTAACCTCAGGGCCTCAATCATCACGCATTAGACCATTCTCAAGGCCGGGAAAGTTTGCTGTCTGACCCCGCTCGGACGATTATCGGCCCGGTTGAACAAGACGGACCACCCTGCCAGATGCTGGCTTTCCAGACGCAGCCTCGTCGACCTTCGCGAGAAAAGCCTTCGGGGCATAAGGTTTCGTGAGAAGAGGAAAGCCTTCTTCTATGGCAGCCCCTGTGGCGTCGCTGTAGCCGCTCATCAGCAGCACAGGGACGTACGGCCACCGCTCACGCACCGTGCGGGCAAGATCAAGTCCATCCTGACCGCCCGGCATGACCAGGTCGGAACAGACCAGATCGAACGCTTCCGCCTCCAAGACGGCCAGGGCCTCCGCAACGGATCCGCACACCCGGACGTCATGCTGGGCTTCGGTCAGCAGCATCCGTCCGACCTCTGCGACCTCAGGGTTGTCTTCGACGAGCAGAACGCGCAGCTTGCGCCGGACGCTATCCTGCTGCTCATGCGCGCTGGGGAGCTGGCTGTCGTCTTGCCGCGCGGCCCGAGGCAGATACAGTGTGACTGTCGTTCCTCGACCGGGCTCACTGCGGATGTCGACTGAGCCGCCGGATTGCTGGGCGAAGCCATATACCTGTGCCAATCCGAGGCCCGATCCTCGTCCCACCTCCTTGGTCGTGAAGAACGGTTCGAAGACCCGCGTCAACACCTCGCGCGGGATGCCGGCTCCCGTGTCGCTGACGGTGATCGCGACAGCCTCGGTCAGGCCGCCGTCACGCAGTACCAAGTTCTGTGCCGTCACAACGAACGAGCCGCCTTTCGGCATTGCATCGCGAGCGTTGACGGCCAGATTGATGAGGGCGACCTGGAGTTGAGAGGCGTCGGCCTGTACGGGCCAGAGATCTTCTGCAAGATTCAGCTCAATGGAGATGTCCCCGCGCAGGGATTGCGCCAGCATGTCGTGGGTGGCGGCCATCAGGGACGGGATCTCGATGACCTCGGACTTGAGCGCCTGCCGACGGCCGAAGGCGAGAAGCTGTCCGGTCAATTTCCGCCCCTGATCGATCGCCTGAATGGCGTTCTCAATCAGGCGGGGCTTGCGATCCTCCTTCGCCCGGCGGGCTAGATCGAGATTGCCCAGCATGATCGTCAGCAGGTTGTTGAAGTCGTGGGCGACACCGCTCACCAGAGCCGCCACCGCCTCCATCTTCTGAGCGCGCCGCAACTGCTCCTCCAGCTCGCGCGCCCTGGTGACATCCATGGAAGTGCCGAGCAGCTTTGTCACCCGTCCGGTCGCATCGATGATCGGTCGCACGACCGCGTGTCGGATATAGGGGCCGGACGGCCCTTCACCTTCGACCTCATACTCCACAGGTTGCCTCGACGTGAGGCACTCACGGTAATGCTCCTCGATTGTGGCTCCGATGCTGCCTGGGAAGGCGTCTCGAGGGCTTCTGCCGATCACCTGCTCACGCGACCATCCTGTGATTGCCGCCAGGGCCGGGTTCATTTCTTCGATCGTCAGGGAGCTATCCGGATTGACCCGGGTCAGCAGAAGGCCGACAGGCGCTTCCTGAAGCAGGGCATGGATGCGAGCCTCGCTCTCCTGTAACCGTGCTTGTGTTGCAAGCCGCTGACGGGTCTGCCGGATTGCCAGGAACGTGATGCCTGAGAGTGAACCGGCAACGGCAAATGCCAGACCGGCAGAGAGCACAAGATCCTTGTGCCAGCCGGCGAGCACGGCTTGGAGTGAGCGCCCATACGAGACATAGACAGGATAGCCCGGCAGCTTCCTGTTCGCATACAGGCGCTCGACTCCATCGAGCTGAGCCACCTGTCGGTAGGGCGTGTCCGCTCCCCTCTGGATCGCCTGCATCAGGCCGCTCTCTGCCGTCAGCCGCATGGGCTTGCTCAGGGGCTGGGGGCCTCGAGCCAAGATCGTCCCATCGTCCCTGATGATCGAGAACGAGTCATCGGGGCTGAGAGACAAGCTTTTCAGGGCGCCGGCAAAGTAAGCCGGATCCAGGGAGGTCACGATCAGCCCATCGAAGCCTGCCTCAGCCGTTCGCCGCCGCGCGACATTGAAGAACAAGCCGGGGCTGGAGCGTCCGAGCCGCGGTTCGCCGATGTAGGTTCCCGATGGTCGGTCCTTGAGAGCCTGAAAGTAGTCCCGATCCCCGACACGGGAGGTGTCAGGGGCCGGGAAGTACCGGCTGCTGTTGCGGCCTCGGCCCTCTGGGTCGATCAGCCAGATCACATCGACGATCGGGAGGTTCTGGTCGAGTTGTAGCAGCCAGCGATGCAAATCCTCGGAGGCGGCGATGTCGTCCCAGGACATACCTTGGATACGATCATCAACCCGGCTGATGAGCAGTTCCTGCAACTCGAACACACGCAGTGCGTGCTCTGCCAGTACATCGGTGGCTCGCCTGACAGTCGCTTCGGCTTCCCGCAGATGCTGCCGGTAGCTCTGCCACGCCCCAAAGCCGAAGAAGAGGAGGGGGATGAGCAGTGAAGCGGCCGCAAGCGCCTGCAACGATGGAAGGGACAGACCTCCAACTCTGGTCGACGGCTTCCTCACTTCAGGGGTGAGAGTGGCGTTAGTCACGACTGACCGATTTGTAGCGATCGCGTGTCCATTCGAGGATCCGTCCGCCACTTAGGCTGCTGTAAGCATCATGGAACCGACCCTTGACTGAGCGTCCGCCCTTGCAGCCTGGGACAGGGCAATGCTCAGGAGTTGGGCTCCGCTCTCATCGGCGACCGTCAGCCGCCATTCGGCCTGGCTGAGTGCCATCCAACTCTTTGACAAGGCTTGGGCGTCCTGAGGGGCATGAGCCCTTGCGGCCTCGAGCGAAGGGAGGGCAACACCCCATGGATCGGGGTAGGTGCGCCGTCCGTCCGAGATATGAAAGAAATCACGCGGCATGGCTGGTCCTCACGGCCGCGCTTACAACGTGAAGCAGGTCCCTTGGTTCCCATCGTCACCCAATGAAATGTTCTCTGTCGTGAGGGCCTGGTTTTGGCATTTCAAGGCAGGGGAGTTTGGAGGCTCGGCTCCTGGCACTCCTCGGATGAAAGCCGAGCGTCTGCTGGCGTCGGGAACAGCGGCCACGAAGGGGCCCTTGGAATCGTTAGGGCAGCAACCTCAGGAAGGCCAGTATCGTCGCCGCGGAATTGTCGGACGCGAGCTGAAAAAACGTGCCGACCTCATTCTCATCCTTGCCGCCGCCTGCGAGATCGGACAGAGAGCGGAACGCGATGAAGGGCGTCTTGTTGGCGTAGGCGACGTGGGCAACAGCCGCCGATTCCATGTCCAGCAATGATGCCCCGAACGCCGTGCCGACATATTCACGGAACGCCTTATTGTCGACGAAAGCCTGGCCTGAGACCCCCTTGCCGCCGACCACGAGCCGCGGCCGGCGCTGAAGGCATTCATTGTTGGCCGTGCACTGCGTTAAGGCCGGCTCGTCCTGAAGCTTTCTCGCCAGATCGAGCAGCCCGGGATCCACCGGAAACCAAAGCACTTTCTCCGGCACGCCGGGGCGTTGCGCAACCTCCACGGGCTGCGGGAAGATCATGCCGAAGTTCGGTACCGTACGGTCCGCGAAGGGCGGCAATGCAAAGCCACCGTCCACCTCGCGCGCAAACACCGCTTCGAGATACTCGCACCAAGCATCCGGTACGATGACGTCGCCGATCTGGAGCGCCGGATCGACCCCGCCGGCAATACCGGAGAACACCAAGCGGTCGAGAGTGAAATGATCGAGCGCGAGCTGGGTTGTCATGGCCGCATTCACCATGCTGATCCCGCTCAGGAACAGGACCACGGCCTTGCCCGCGATCCTGCCGGTTACGAAGACCGTTTCGTTGACGACCCGCTCCTCGCGATCTGTGAGGCTCGCTTGCAGCGCCAGCCATTCGGGCTGGAAGGCCGAGATGATTGCAGTGCGGCGGACATCATCGCGCGGGGCCGCCCGCAACGGTTCGAGCGGTGCACCGGCGAGCAACAGCCACACACCAAGAAGCGCGACACGAATGCGCCGCATCGTATCCTGGTTCGCGCCAGGAGCTCGCGTCACCGGGTTGGTCAGGGACATTCCCCCCTCACTTCTGATTGCACAGCGTGCCTCACCGCGGTGCGAGGTCGCCGATGAGGTCGTTGACCACCTTGGACATCGTCATGGCGGCTGAGATGTTGAACCTGTTGATCGCGACGAATACCCCGATGCCCCGGGCCGGCGAAAGGCCGTGTAGCTAAACACCCCCTGCAAGCCGCCGGCCTTTTGAAGGATCAAGGGCCGGTCGCCCTCCGGCCGCATAATGATCCAGCCCAGCCCGATGGCATCCATGCGGCCGGATTCGTCGAGGCTGAGAACAGGACGCAAGCCGTCGCGCTGGACGTATGCCGCGTGATCAAGGAGGCGGATTTCGGCACCCGTGGCATCCGTCCGATCCAGATGCCATGCCAGCCAGCGCAGGATGTCGTTCGTCGACGAGTAGAGACCGCCCGAACCGACCGCCATGGAGCTTGTGGGAACCACCGGCATCGGGCTGCCATCGATATCGTGGCCCTGCATCAGGTTCGAGAGTTGGGCTTCAGTTGGCGAGAAGGTTGTTGCCGTCAGCCCCGCGGGCTGAAGCACGCGCTCACGCAGCAGATCCTCGTAAGGGCGCTTGGCGGCGGAGGACAGGGCCTGCGCCAGGAGATCGAAGGCGATGTTCGAGTACTGTGCCCCTGTTCCCGGGGGGAACAGCAGCCGGTCCTGCTTCAGGTGGGCGATGAACGCCTCCTTGGTGAGGGTCCGCATCGGATCCTCGGGCGGGCTCGGCGGGCGCCCGATCTCCCGCGGCAAGCCGCTGGTATGGGTGACGAGGTCGATGAGGCGGATCGGACGACCGTCTCGGGTCGGAACAGCAACATCCCAATTCAGGTGCCTGTCGAGCGGGTCCGTCAGCCGCACCGTCCCGTCGGCCACCAGGCTGGCTAGGACCGCGCCGGTGAAGACCTTCGTGATCGAACCCACCCGCATCAGGGTGTCGCCGTCGGGAGCCTGGTCGACGCTATCGCTCGTCCGACCGAAGCCGGCCACGGCGGTCTCGCCGTTGCGCACGGCGCCGATGATGAGACTAGGAACCCCAGAGCTGTAGTAGAGGATGGAGCCCGTGAAGTTGATGCTCTCCTCGAGGAGTCGGTCGCGGGCGTGGGCAGGGGGAGCCAGGCTGACTGCAAAGGCAGCAACGGCGATGGTGACCCACATCCTCATGGCAGCATCCTGCTAGGTCGCGTGTAGCCATGTTAGCAGATGCTTGCTGCCCGAACTTGGGCGGAGAAGCTAGGCCTATCCCGAATTGCCAAAGCCTGCCTTTGTGAAAGGTCGGCTCATGTCACGACTCTTCGCTATCATCTTGGTCATTCTTCCGTCTGGAGGCGTGCAACATCGCCAAGACTAAACGCAGACGATAGCGATGGTGACGGCGGAGATGCCGAGCACCTCAAGAAGGCAAAAAAGGTCGCTTCACTGCTGCGGCGATGAGCCCACCACAGCCTTCCAGATTGCATCCTTGGCCGTGACGAGGGCTGGAGTGGCAAGTTCGGTCGGAGGCTGCGTCCGCTTTTCCCCAGCCGTCACGAGCACAGCCATCCAGATCTCTCCATCGGTGGAGTAGGGGTCGCCCTCACCGTTACGTCCGCTCAGCGTCGGCCCGATTCCCGACACCTGATAACGCACCTCGACCATTCCGGCCTGCACGAGGTCGGAAATCAATCCGTCACGCTCCGCATCGATGTCCGGAGCAATGTGATGGGTGACCTGACCCGTGTATCGGCTCAAGCCCACGCCGCGGTCGAAGGTCGCCGAACCGAGCCAGACGGGGCGGCCTTCCTGCCCGCGCGCCAGAACGTTCCAGAGCCGAACGTGGTGCCGACGGTCGGCGCTCGAGCCCACCGGCTTCTCGAAAGCGAGATCCTCCCGTCGTCCCTCGTAGAAGAGGGGGCTGACCGGAGCATCCGGATCCGGCCGGTCGAGGACCACGCTGCCGATGATCTTCAGACTGGTCCGGAAAGTGATCGGGTCGGCCGGATGCCAGCCGGCAGCGTGCATGGCTCGCACGATATCCTCCTGGGAGCCGACGAGGCCGACATTCAGTGGATCGCCAGGGATGCCCTGTCCCGTGTGGGTCAGCATGGGCTGACCCTCGAGGCCGCGCTGGTGCTCGTAGTGGGACCATGCCGATGGCAGGGCCACGTAGGCGAGAACACCGTAGAGCCCGAGAAGGATCAGGCCCAACAGCAGGCCGCTTCTCACCTTTGGGTGACGGGGCGACGGCATGGCCTCATTTCGGGAACAGCAACTGGACCTGGGCCCGGAGCTGCCAGTCCGGACCCTCGGTCGGATGGACCACATTGTAGTAAGCCGCGAGTTGCATGTTCACCGGCTGCTTGCCGATCTTGAACACCCGGCCGAACCCGCCGCCGACCGGCACCGTCCAGCGATCCTGCGGCTTTGCCTCCCAGTTGGCCGTCGCGATCGGGGAGGTGGTCAGGTACCAGCCTCCGGAGAAGTTGTAGTTGACGAAGGGCTGAATCGTCGTCTGGTTGACTGCCTGCGGTCCGCCCTCGAAGGACCAGAGCTGGTTGACGAGCACTCCGACTACCCAGGGACCGTGAGTCGTCAGGGCGACGGCCGCTGGCCCGGCGCCCCATTTCTGCGCGCCGAGGGCCTCGTTGGTTGCGGTTGGTACGAGGAAGGTCGGGCCGATGCCCCAGATGATCCCGTGGGTCGGCTTCGAGGGCGAGAGGAAGAAGGTGGGGTTCAGATCGCCGAGGCCGAACTCCCGGTCGCCGGTGACGGTGAGAGGCGGCTGGGAGACGACCGGCAGGATCCAGCGGGTGATCAGGTTCCAGTCCTCGTTCAGCTTGATCGGGATCACCGGCTGGATGTTGAGGATGTCCTGCTGCTGCTTGTGCGGGCCGACACGGAAGTTGAGATTGTTCTGAAATGGCACGCTGATCAGGTCGGCGACCGGGTTCTGCGCCTGCTTGGCGAGATCGCTGCTCCCGCCATCCTCCGATCGCGCATCCGCGGATTGCGCCAGAGGAGCGGTGTTCCACACCATCATCGCCGCTGTCGCGACAATCCCTATCCATCCGGCTCGAATCGCAGCTCGTGCAATTCCCATGAGGGTGCTCCCTGTATCGGCCGCGGCAGGATTGCCGCATTCGGTCGGGACTGGCCCATGCTCCTACGCGGCCCGTGTTCAGAACTTGGCGCTGATGCCGATGACGGGTCCGTGCTGGAGCATGTCGAACTCGTAGCGCTGCCGGCCCTCGCCCTGGACATAATCCACGTACAGCGCCCGGTAGCCGACCAC